>NZ_JBRUGW010000020.1:0-37399 GCF_053206505.1 Streptococcus fryi
AGGTTCGTTGAGCAAAATAGTCTGTATCCAAGTAAGGATTGGCGTTTTCTCTGACCTTTGTGTGTCTGACGATAGCAGTATGGTCAACTCGAATGAGTTCTTTATCGCCTGAAGCGAATACCCAACTGCGATTGCCTCTTCTATGCCAATACTTGGTCGAAATCCACCACTGACCTTTCTTTGGATGACGACGTTTCGCCCATCGCCACAATAATTCGTATAACTGATAGTCCAGATAGGAGAAGGCTTCACTAGCACAAACGGATTGGTGGTAGTTTGTCCATCCTCGTATCTGTTGATTCAGTTTCATGATTAAGACTTCTTGTTCCCATGCTTTTCCTCGCTTGAGAATGGTTTCTGAGAATTTACCAATAACTGTTTGAATAGAATTCTTAGAAGGTTTGACAATCAATTTCCCCTTGTACTTCCGAAAATTCCAACCAAGTAGGTCGAAACCATCGTTGATATGAGTTACCAATGTCTTTTCCTCTGACAGCTCTAAACCTCGTCCAAGCAGGAACTCTCTAATCAATTCTTTAGCCTCTAAAGCAATTTCTTGTGTCGCAGCTGTGACGATAAAATCATCCGCATAACGGACAAGATTGACCTTATGACTATTCTTGAATCGAAGGTCGACTTTCCCTAAACGATTGGTGTGGAATCTATCTGATAAGACCTGTTGTAACCCATCTAGTGCCATATTGGCAAGGATAGGCGAAATGATACCACCTTGTGGTGTGCCGTCTTCCGTTGGGAATAACTCCCCCTTGAACACAAAACCTGCTTTAAGGAATTGCTTCAAGATAGATTTATCCATCGGAATGTTCTCCAAGAGCCAGTCATGACTGATAGTGTCAAAACACCCTTTGATATCGCCTTCTAAAATCCATTCAGGAGAAGCTTTTCGTGATAGCGCTGTAAAGATATATTCACAAGCGTCTTGACAGCTTCTTCCTTTTCGGAAGCCGAATGATTTGGTATCTGCGGTTGTCTCTGCGATAGGTTCTAGTGCTAAAGCATAGAGTGCCTGCATAGCTCTATCGTACATGGTCGGAATCCCTAATGGACGTTTCTTCTTTTTCCTCTTTTTGTCGATGTAAACCCGTCTTAACGGACTGGCTTTGTAGCCTTTATCCGTTAGAGACAGGAGAGCTTCCATCTTTTGAGCAGGTGTCGTCCATAGTTCACCATCTATACCAGCTGTTTTCTTGCCTTTGTTAGTCGTTACTCGACGAACGGCAAGTGCCTTGGCATAGAACGAATGGGTTAGTAAATATTGAAGTCTTTTCACTGTGTTAGTGTGTTTGGCTTGAGTAGCCTTGACAATCCTGATTTGTAGCCTATTCACTTCTTGTTCTGCTCTCTTCCAATCAATGCTTTTCCATTGTTTCGCAAGCAGTTGTTTGTGTGATAACTTCTCAGCTGGTGCTGTCGTTGAATATTTATCATTCATAGGTTTACCTCCATTTCTTGTCATGAAATACCATAGGATAAGTCTGCACCCTTTCAGGTCAGGGCAAAGTTTGAACCCCTATCTCCTACCGTTACAGCTGGAGCATTCGCTTTTTATCCTTTCCTCTACCCTCTGTATCATCTATTCCTCTTACGAGTTCAATACCTTCTTTACTAGAAGGAATACATAGGGCTTACCAAGTTCCGTGTTATAAATAATTGTGAATACCTTAGGTGCCATCTTTGAGCCGGGAAGAATATGTCCATTTGTCATCAGGTTACGAAAGCCCCAATGACCTCCTCCGTACCTTTTGGTGTAAGTGTGTCAGCCTTATTTCACTTAGTCCCTGTAACGACTCTTACGATGATTCACATCTGTTCACCATAGTATCCTTATCCTAACAGTCCATCCGATTTTTAGGCTATCAGACTTTCCATATTGTCCCATAGGCTTCCCAACATGACCGTTACCAGTCAAGCAGGCTGTGGTAGGATTACTCCAAATGGATAGAGTAGCTAAACCAGCAATTTATAACACGACTTCTTGTCGCACCTCATTTTCGGGATCAACGATGATGATTTCGGTATCAGTCTCTGCTTCTTTTAACTTGGTTGAGATGATTTCATGCTTAGTCGCCATCCCCTTACCTGCACCTGAAGTTCCTAGAATCAATCCTGATGGGGTATTGAGTTTACCACGGTCAATAGTAATAATGTTACTTGAAATTTGGTTGATGCCATAAAATTTCCCACCCTTGTCCTGAATATCTACGGAAGTCCAAGGTGCATTCACGGCAATGTTTGAAGTCAATAGAGACCGAGAAACACCTTCAAGATAGTTTTTTCCAAATGGCAAGAGACTATTAAAAGCAGCTTCTTGCATATAGGTCAAGTTGTCAATGATCATATCATTAGACCCCGCCACTTGCTTGATAATATCAAGAGATTGTTTGAGTTGGTCTTCAGTATCTGCCAGCACACCAATCAGTAATACGGTGTCAAACAGTTTATCTCCTGTTTGGGTCATGGTTTGAAGAAGAGCTTCTGCTTCATCGATGTTGTTTTCAAGAACATGGCCGACCTTCTCCAAATAGATTCCAGTCCGAGCCATCTTTTGTTGTTCCCCAATCTTTTGTGATTCCATCAAGGTCTTCTTGGTTCGCAGCTTGGTCATGGTTTCAGACTTGGTAGAGCCTTTAGCATGTAGGCTAATCATCACTTCCAAATCTGACTGCATGAGTTCTCGTAAGAACTTATCCCCCAACTCCATCCCATAGTCACGAACATAGACAATCTGAAGCAGTCTATCGTCAATCTCTACATAATTCTTATGTTTGAAAGATAAACTGGTTGGGGCAATAAAGTGCTTGGTTGTTTGTCCTGAACGCACCAGGTCTTGATAAGTAAAGGGCAAATGATTTTCCCCACGCAACATATCAGCCAAGTGATTCACACGGCTTTCTCCACTGAGGAGGGTAAAGTTCGCATCTATTTCAGAAAAACCACTCTTGAAGTATTCTCCAATCTGAGACAGGGAGCGATAAGCGAGTTTCGGATTTTGGTCTGATTTCCCAAAAGAGATGAATTTAACAGCTGAAAAGTTATTTTCTCCAGCTTCTAAGTTATTCTCCATGATACGATTGAGTTCTTCACGATAGGTATCATACCCATCCTCATGAAAAGGATACAAGACACCCTTTCTAAATTTATCCAAGTTGACCCTTTGGTTAAAAATAGTGAGTTGGAAATTGGTCTTGTCATCCAAACTGTTAATCAAGTCTGAATAGGTTTCCATAATCGCTCCCTTATCTTCAAGTCCCACCGTCTGGTAGTTGACATCCCCTAAAAGATAGGACTGGGAAAAATAATCTGGGGTGACTTGCATGAGACCATTAGGAAAAAGGCCTTGGTAAAGAAGCGTATTAACAGTTGTTGGCAGCACCTCTTCTTTTGGTTTACGTGTCTTCTTGTGTTTAGAAGAGGTCTTTGGTTTCATTGAGCGATTTGTTTTTTTCACGTTGTATTCCTTTCTGTCCAGTTAGTGTACGGTCTGGTATGGTCATTTCGTAATGCCATCTATAATTAAGATACGTTTCAAATGGTAAGTCATTAGGGCGATAAACCCCAAATAACATGAGGGGAATGGTAAAGGTAAAGATAAGACCATAGACAAACCAATCCCCAAATTGCCAATAAATGAGGTTTAACCCTAAAATCAGGATGGTAATGGCAATGGCTGGCAAGACAAAGATAACTTGTCGTGTGGTAAAGCCTAGCCAAGCCCTATGTTGGACTTTTGTGATGTCCTTAAAAACACGTGTATTCATAAGACTCCAATCTAAGATGAATATGAAAAAAAGATTGGGAGGAACGTCCTTCCCAATCCTCCTTACATGCCTAGGATACTTCTGGCAGTCCGTTGACTGCCCACCAAGGCAATGACCAATAAAATAGCCTGAACTAAACCACCAAAAGCAGTCGCTAGCGTCTCCATCACTCCCGCCCCATTTGAGAGAGCCAATTTCCCAGCTGATTCAAAGAGGGGAACAAGGGAGATGATTAAGAAAATCAAGACCCCTTGGAGAGCATAGACCATGATATTTTTCAGGTAGCCAATCCCAACACTTCTCCAATCATCGCTGAGGAAGGTCGGAATCGTTAAAGGTGCAAAAGGAATCATGAGATAGAGTTGGATAAAGCGAATGGTAATGAGGAGATTCACCACCATCACACTCACTAATCGCACCAACCATATCAGAATGGCAAAAAAGCCAACAATCAGTTTTCCAATAATACCTGACCCTTTAAGTCCTGAAATGGTCTCATAAGTCGTTCCCTCATGAGAAACGACACCAGCTACGCCTTCAATGATGTGAGAAGCAACGGCTAAAATGGCTTCTACAATAACAGTGGTGTTTGTAATCACTACTGCCACCATGATATAAGAGATAATCATAGGGGCAATAGCTTCAAAGGTCATGGCACCACCTGAGTTGGCGATTTTCTTAGCCATCTTAGAAAACTCAAGGACTAAAACGACTGCTAAGATAGCCACTCCCAAGGGCTGCATCACTCCTTTTGTGATAGCTGACATATATGACCACACGGTTGGGTTATAATCCGCAAGGGATTTGACCAAGTTGGCCGTCGATTCTAAGTCCACGTTAAAGCCTTCAAAAAGGCTATCGCTCGAAATTTTCTCTGACGCTAGAAAGACAAAAGCTGAAGGTAATGTGTTGTTCATGTCATACTTAGCCCTCCTAAATGGTAATTTGGGTGATGAAGGCACCGGCGGCACCTACCATAACACCACCCACAATTTCTAAGATGGCATTGCGGACACCAGGTCCACCATCTTTGATATTGGTTGATAGGTTAATAATGCCCATGACGACAAGAAAGGCGCCTGTCGCAACCATTCCTTTTTGTAAGAGCGCCATGGCTTGGGCAAACATGGAACTAGCGTCCACGCCATAAACAAAGCCTGTTAATTTTTGGTTCATACGATTCCTCTTTTCTATTAGTGTAGTGTGTTTTCTGTACTTAAATCTCTGACCTTATGGCCTGATGGTTCAAACGGAACTTCCTCTGTTTTGAGGGGGTCAATGTGGTAATGCCACCAACGTTCGTCTGACTCCTTATCCGCCAGGTATTGCCAGTTCTTGTGTTTCAAGGGGAAGAACTTTTTCTCCTTAAAAACAGGAACCCCTGCTATTATCACCAAGCACTCATCACGTTTCATGTTTCCAACTTCATCAGGGGTCATGAGATCCCTTGCGATTTTCTGATGAGACGTTGACCCAGACCCTGTTTGGCCATACGACCGACTGGTACTTCTCACATCAATGGTTTGTTTGCCTAAGAGACCACTCATGAACTTGAAGGTCTCTTCATCATTGCCTCCAAGATAAAGCAAGCTATCACAGTTTCCTAGAATGGTTTTCCAAGCCTCCTTCTCCTTATAGAGCCCTTGAAGTTGGGCAATGTTTTGAAGAATGGGTACGAGACTCATGTTTCGTGAACGAACCGTTGAGGTTTGTTCGGCAAAGTCTGGAATTTCACCACAATTCGCAAACTCATCTAGGTAACTTCTGACATGGATAGGCAGTTGTCCCTTAAAGTCCAAATCAGCTTGTCTGGTTAAGGTTGAAAAGACCGTGGAGAAAAAGAGGGCTGAAAGAAATCGAAAGGTGGTGTCATTATCTGGAATAACGAGATAAACCATGGTTTTCTGCATCCCCCATGTCTTTAAGTCCAAGGTATCACGTTTCGTTAAGTCAATGACAGATTGGATGTTAAAGAGGGCAAACTTAGCAGTCGTTACTGCAATCACCGAATCTAAGGTCTTATCCTTGTAGTTTTGGAAGTCTGCCCAGTTACGCATGGTGAAGTTTTCTGTCCCATATGTTTTGGCATAGGTCTCAAACATCACTTCCAAGACACTCTTATCTTGATTTTCTCCTTTGGATAAGAGCTTGATGAGTTTTCCAATTTCAGAAAAAGAGGGGTAACGCCCTCGCTTACGACGACTGTCTGCTTCTTCCTTGGTGCTACCTGGAGGATTGTAAAAATCCACCAAGTAAGAGGAAATGGCTCTGACTAAGGTCATGGACGCCTCATCCCAAAAGGGATCACTGCGACTGCCATTGCCTTTGGTATTATTGAAATAGACCGTAAGCATACGGTTCAAATCATTCTCCGTTTCCACATAACGAAAAGGATTAAAGCCATCTGAGTTTGTCATGTTTACGAGGTCTAAGACCTTGACCTGATAGCCATTTTCTAAAAAGAGCTTCCCTGTCTTTTCAGCTAAGTGATCCTTAGGGTCAACGACAATATTGGAACAGTTAAGCTGAATCAGATTGGGTTTGACAAAGCGAAAGGTCTTCCCTGACCCTGACCCACCAATGACCACAAGGTTCTTATTTCGATCAAACTGGGGAGCTTTCTTTTCTAACAGGGTTAGCCTAACGTTTCGTGACAAAATGGTGTCATTAAAGGGATTCTTACTGAGAAAGGCTTTACGCTCACGATTGTTTCCAAAACGGGCAGAGCCATACTCAGCCCCCTCTCGGTAAACCTTTTGACCAGTTGAGACATAAAGATAGACTAGGCCCATCGTCACAAATCCAAAACAAAAGCCCAAAACTGATTTACCTGTAAAGTTGCCATTCCACAAGGGATTTAAGACCTGATTCTGTCCTTCGCCTAAGAGATAGGCAAGGCGTTCCAAGGGCGGTTGATTAGGAAGACTATCGTAAAGCAAGACTAGTCGATGGCAGAAATAGCCAAGAGCAAGCCCTAAAATACCAAAGATAAAAACTTTTTTCCCTGAGACCATTAGAGAATGACCTCCTTTGTTTTCACAGCAGAGGGTTCTGACATCACAATCTGTTCCTTGGCTTGTGCGATTTCCTCATCAAGGGTTTTATCCATAGTTAGCCCTTTCAGTTTTTCTGGATTGGAAACCAACTTCTGAAGCAACTCATCTAAGTGCTTGTCTAAGAGCGACTTATCCTTAGCATAGAAATGAAGGTAATCTCCTTGCCAACTAATGGCAATAGGAAGGTTTTCTGATTCCACCAATTCCTTAAATTTTTCGACATCAACGGGTTTATCCAAGATGTCTTTTGAGATATTCAGCGACTCAATGGCATAAGGACTTTGAAGGAGTTCTTCTAACTTTTGAACCCCAACTTTATAAGCCGAGTCTTGTGCTAGGGCGTGTCTAGCTGACCACTCTAAGAGTTTTATAAAGACCTTTACCGTAAACATAGCACTCCGTTCCGCATATTGAATCGCTTGGCGTTCCTGTTGTTCGGATGACATCATTTCCTCCTTTATGTGATTCCCCATCAAAACAATAGGGTGCTTTCATGATACGAAAGCACCCTTGATTTTGGTATCACAATAAAGATAGGAAAAAGACAATTCCGTTCCAAGACAGGTGAATAAGTGTGGACGTCAAGCAGTCTGTTTGCCCTCTCACCACACCAAGTGTGAGACCTAAACTCCCATAAAGCACCCAAGTGAATAGACTGGATGGGTGATGAGCTAAAGCAAAAAGGGAACTCGTTAACACAACTTGACTCATTGGTTGAGACAAGATTCCCCACAACACCTCTCTATAAAAGACTTCTTCCACAACACTGGCATTAAGAAGAAAGAAAATAAAGGAGAGAACAGGAATCTGATTTTGAACAGTCACTAATGTTTCTTGATTTGCCTCACTTCTTGAAAATAGAGCACTCATAATAAGAGCAATACTTACCATGACACCTAGACTACCAAGTAACCAAAGTCCTCTCTCCTTAAAGGATAGGTTTCTTTTAGGTATCTGGTACCTTTTCCAGCTCCACAATAGCAGGGCTAGAAATGTCACTTGTAAAACAGGTAACCATGCCCCATTTAGCCAACCAACCAGGTACAAACTCACTAGGTGTACATTGACATGAATGGCTCCGTACATCACTAATAGTCGTTTCATCACTATCTCCTAAACAAATCTTCATAGTCAATCTCTAAGACAGTCACTATTTTCTCCACCCATTTGCCTTGTGGCATGAGACGATGAGATTTGTAGTGACGAAAGGTTTGGTAGAGACGGTTAAACTCACTAGGGTAGACATATTGTCCCTTAAACATCTGTCGAGCAAGGTCAGCCCATGTCATACCCTTCTCCAAAACAAGACTTTCTAAATTTTCCCAAAAGCGTTCGTTCATAGCTCCTCCTTATGTCGTCATGTCCTTAAAAAGATGTTCACGAAAGGAAACCACTTTTTGACTTCTCGGAAGAAAGGTTCTCGCTTCTTCTAAACTCATATCGGGATACACGTTATCCTCACAAACCACAAGTGGGAGACGAAGATTCTGGTTAGGTTTCCGTAGAACTAACGTCACTAACTCACTCAATTTCATCTCTCTATGACCTTTAAATCGTTGTAGCGAGGGGGATAAGAGCGTAAAACAATCACTGCTTTTGGTAAACAAGCCCAATAAGTCTTCACGTGACAGATTACTTACTTCTTTACAGGAGTAGGAAATACCATGCGAGTCACAAAAAGATAGGAGTTTCTGATTCCGACTGTTATTTCGACTTAAATAGATTTCTAACATCACTTCCTCCTACACAGATAGCTCCTTCTCTAATGCTTGAGTTGGTGGGGTAAACACCTTACTCATATCAATAGGTGACCTGCCTTCACCAAAGCACTTCACTGTTATTAATGTGGTGACGACATCATTCTTATCATTCCAAGAATAGCCTTGCCCATATGCCCTAAAGGCGAGATTGTTCTCCTCCGTTAGATAAGTATCAACACCATTTTTGATGTCTTGGGTTTCAATAAATTCAAAAATACGATGTAAGTTGGACTCATAAGCTAACGGATAATTCATTTCTTTGTGGTAGTCATCTTCAAAAGTGACATCAATGTCACAATCATAATTGGTTAAAGAAGCAATCATTTCCGAAAATCTCTCTACTTCTGCTTGATGTATGGCTTCTTCTAGCTCCGTACAGTTCCTAATACTTTTACTATGTAATAATTTCATGTCCTTCTTCCTCTTCAATCTTTCTAAATTCTCTAACAATGGCCTCGATAACAGTGACGGTCACGCTATTGCCTACTTGTTTATACAACTGACTTTTACTTGAAACACTTTCTGCCCTCTCAAAAGCCCAGTCAGGAAATCCTTGTAACCTAAAACACTCTCTTGGGGTTAGGCGTCTGATTCTCAAACGATACAGTTTTCCATCTAGGATTATTCCTGTCACTTCATACCACTTGTCCTTACGGTACTCCAAAGCCGCAACAACCACTCCCATATTGTCAGAAGTGGTCAAGGTATTTGAAATCCCCTTTCCCACTCGACCTCTACGTTTGGTAGACTCTGGGTAAGCAAGGTTGACAGAATCTCCCACTATTGCCTTGGCATAGCCTAGTTTGGTCGCTTCCCTAATTTTCAAATGCGGCGCTTCTTCACGGCAAAGAATCTTAGGAACTTTATCCCCTCCTTGCATGGTTGTCAACGTTGGAGAAAGCCCTGAAAGGTCATAGACTCGTCCAGTTTGGATAAAAGAAGTTGGTAAAGTTCCTGCGACAACTACACCATGCCGATCTTGGCTAGTTAAAGTAAACATCGAATCATCGTTCCCTTTAAAGCGTCTCCCATGTTGGCGTTTTTCTAGCCTATCAGGGGTTAAAACTGGAATGGCAATTTTAGTTCCCTCACCTTTTCCTCTGGTTAAGGTTGGTGCTATCCCACGTGATAAATAGACTTCTCCATTCATCCCTTTGCCTGACGGATTGACATTACCTACTCGTTCAAGACCAGCTGAGCTGTTTTCTCCTCTGAGAGGAAATAGGAATCGGGGACGGTATCTTCTAGAATGTCCGATAATAAAAATTCTTTCACGGTTTTGCGGCACTTGGAAATCTTTACTGTTAAGCACCTGCCATTCAACATCATACCCCAACTCATCCAATGTGGTGAGGATTGTTCTAAACGTCCTGCCCTTGTCGTGACTGAGTAAGCCTTTGACATTTTCGAGGAATAAAAAACGTGGTTGGATCTGTTTGGCCGCTCGAGCAATCTCGAAGAACAGAGTACCTCGAGTATCCTCAAATCCCAATCGTCTGCCTGCGAGTGAAAATGCCTGGCAAGGGAATCCCCCACAGATGATGTCCACTTGCCCTCTAAGTTGTCTAAAGTCTTGGTCTGTGACTTGTCTAATATCATGAAATTCTATTTCTCCTTCGGCGTCATAGATAGTCTTGTAAGATTTTCTCGCAAACTTATCAATCTCACAAAAGCCAATACACTCATGGCCCTGACGGGTTAACCCCAGTCGAAAGCCTCCAATTCCTGCAAACAAATCTAAAAATTTCATGTCTCTCATTCCTTTCTGACAAAACTAAAAAGGACCTTACTTCTTGCGTAACGTCCTTGTTTAACAATGATCTTCCATTTCTGAGGCAGTGATAAGTTCAAAAATGAACCAAATCATTCCTAATCCCCAAATACCTAATAATATCCACCAAAACACCTTACTCACCCCCTTTTAATTCTTTTAAGCGTTGTCCCTTGGTCCATTCGGATAAAACACCATTAAAGACGTATTCCGCTATCCTTTCTACCCTATCAGCAAACCTCATATTCTCTAAAGCGTACTGATAACGATGATCAAAATAAATCATGGCATAATCACTAGCAGCCTGTGAAAGACCAACTTGTCTCAACTGGTCATGTACCAAGCCCCAAATATAATCTTTGTCGTATCTTGTGACTCGGTCTACTTTACGTTTAAAATTGTCATCGTCACTTTTCTTACTTGTTAGACTTTCTTTCTCCTCCTCGTCCTCAATGACTGACTCACTGTCTTTAGTTTCACTCATATCAGTCTCACTAACTTCAGTCTCACTAGTGGCTGAATTTAAGACCGGCCCCGGCTGATTTTGATACCTCCCTAGTGTTTTTTGGACACTACCCCCGTCTGAATTTGAGGCTGGGGTAGGTTCATGTTCCAACTCTCCCAAATAAATCTTATTGGCCATTCGTCCTTTTTCTCTAGAGGATTGTTGGACTTCATCAATCAAGCCATAATCACGTAATGTTTTCTTAATAGCTAGCAACTTAGACTTGGAGCACCCTAGAAGTGCCATGAGTTTGGAGTTAGAATAAACCAAATAGATAGCCCCATCTTCATCAATCCATCCTCTACTCAAAGATAACTCCAAACGGTCTTTTAAAACAGCATAAGCTACTTTAACCTCAAGTTTCATGTCCTTGTAGCGCTCACTCTCAAACAAGAGTTTTGGGAGCTTATAGTAACGTTCTGACGTTTGATAATGATTGGCAGTAATACGTTTCATGATTGTCCCTCCAATACCAATAGACCAACATTCCCCATGTCATCAAACTGGATCAAGCCAAACTCTTCCATTTCAACAACAATCCGCCTTGCTTTCTCGATGTCAATTCTCATGATAGCCATGAGATGACACATCACAATTTGTCGTGATGACTGTTCATTCTTTTGCATGATTTTCCTCCTGAGAATAAAAAAAGCGAGAACACTTATTAAAATGTTCTCGTTTAGTTAATTTACTACTGACGTATCTATTTTTTATCTACGCAGTCGACATCCAAACAGACGTTCACATCAATGTACTTTTTTTGCACCTTTTTTATGTCAAAATCACTCTTTTCAATAAAGACAAAATGCTTGAAAAAGTGCTTAAAATAAAGGATTTTTACCCTTTGCCTCGTTGTAGCAACACTACGCACTCGACGTGTGATGATAGTCAGTTCCTATACTATAAAACGAAAGAGATTAAAGAAAATTGAAATTACACTATTGAACTAAACAAAGAAAGCTTCAAACTCAGTTAGCGATATAACTTTTAGAAGGTAACTCGGTACGACCTCTATTGTAAAAGGCTCCCTGTTCTTGTTGTAAAACATTACCTTTGATAAATTTTCATCAAAAGTAATAACTTCACCTACAGTACCTTTGTTTAGAGTTTTATAATCTTCATTCAACTTAACAAATGCTATTTGTTCATCAACACTATGCCCACTCCCGCCTCCAAGTGGAGTAACAGAAACACTAGTTAGAATAATATCATTAACTGGGAGCACAATTTCCTGACTACCCCTGGTCTTTCCGAATTTTCCATAAATTCCACCACCCATTATGCAATACCTCCTTGAAATATTAGCGAAGTATAGCTAGGATACTGAACTATCTCTATTCCTAAAAAACGTGGATATTGGAAAACTTCATTAGGAATTGCTCCATATACAAGAATAGTATGGGGCTCTAACCGATTAATAATATAGTCTAATCCCTTAATAAAAGATTGACGTTCGGCAGTATCTTTCATGAGACCATGTGAACCAACCGCAATTACACTGTGTTTGCTTAATCCATCACAAGCGATGTCGTAAGTTCTCTCATCTCCCCAGCGAATATTTGGAATCACAGAAATTTCATTTTCTTGTAACCAAGTTCCAATAGCACGGCTGCGGTAAATATTCCAGATTTGCATTGCCAGTGGCATATCACGATATATACTAAAATCCGGTAAAATAACTCCATCATATGACTTTAAAGTTTCTAAGTGTTGCTTAGGGCTCTTCCATATCCCTTCAAAATTAACATCATCTTCATAAAAACATATCCAATTATTGCTAGAACATTGTCTACGTTTTGAAAAAGGAACCATACTAATTGGAAGTTCTCCCTCATAAGAAGAAATGACTGGAATTTCATAATCTCCAGCATATTCTGCATTCTCCACTAGAAATGCATTAAACACATCTTTGCAACCACCTCGGTTACTTTGAATTTTTGACATAAGTCCTCCATTTTTATTGATTTTCAATGGCGACTATGGTAAACTAATGTTGTATCAATTGCGATTACCCGTCGCCCCTCGCCCTTGAGTCCCCACTCAGAGGCTTTTTTTATACCCAACCATCAATTTCATACTTATTTAATTGATATGTAGCCATCTGATGCGAGACTCTACATTTTTCTACTACTTCCTCAATGGACATCTCTTTAACAAGCTTTATTGGAACAAGTAACTCTCCTGCGAAGCAATTTGCTTGCCATTCTGGATCCTCATAAGTTTTCCTGCTTTCAAGTTCTTCAACTGTACGACAAAATACGATTTCTTCATTACGATGTTTAAAAAAATGAAATAGTTCATGAGCAATAGTAGAACGTGAAAATCCGTCTCCCTCACATGCCTTATCATATATATCTTCACGAATCCTTATTAGCTTTTGATGATATAAGGTTTCACCATAACTATTCGGCATAGTGTCTACTGGTACAATTTCAATGTCAAAATATCCAGCTTCAGAAAGACCTTCTAAAACCTCTACTATTGGAAATTCTAACGCATTACCAAGATTAAGCTGTTCTCGAAAATGTCGACTGTATTTCCGTATATCCTTGCGAGAACAAGGCGAAACTCTACAACTTATTGTCATTCAAATCCTCCGTTGTCTTATTTAAGAGTGCAGTAATTCGACCTAAATCTTGCGTGTCAAATCGTTCTATGCTTCTTGCAAAGGCAAATGCAGCATCCTTTTGTAATTGATTTAATGGTTCTAAATCAATTTCTATCAGGTTTTGACTTAATTGTTGTGCCTGTTTCAATTGACTTCTTTGTTCCTCTGTAAACTGGTATAGATTACTTAATTTCTCATCCCAATCTTTTGGGATTTTCTTTTTACCATTTTCAACAGCTGATAAGAAAGCTGAGCTAACTCCTAATTTTTCGGCCATCCTCTTTAGTACTTCACCTTCATCTATTCTAAGTTTTCTTAGATACTTTCCAAACTCCGTAGCCATTAGTTTTCTCCTTTTAATTCATTTTACACAAACATTATAAACCAATCCCAATTCTTTGTCAATCATAACCAAAATTTTTTTAACCTTTTAGGTTAATGATTGTGGAATGAAAAAACTGCAACTCACTCCGCTACAGTTTCTTATTATTTTTGCATATTACCTCAAAGTCTTTAGAAATCCGTTCATTATCTGCAATAAAATTTGTTATAGCCAGACCATCCCGGTGGTCAACATCTCCAATATTTCTTCTTATCTCATTGATTAGTTCTTGGAGTTCCTCGGGTCTAAAACCAATTGTTCTAGAGTCACTTTTTAATAAACCACTTGCAAAACTCAGATTTGATTTTTGCAATAATTCATCTAAATCACTCTTTCGTAATATAAGTTTTGACTTGATAATAATAGTATCAATGATGTAATCTTTGATTTGTGGTACAGTTAAATGAGTTCTCATATATCTTCCTTTTCTCATTGAGCAGTTTGATACAATTGACTTTTTCATCATAAATTATACCACAAAAACGCAGAAAAGGCTGTAACCACTATGGTTTCCCACTGTCGTCACAGCCTTTCGTCTACTTTATAAATCTACTTCAGTGCCTTCCAGGAAGCGAACAGTGATTTCACCTTCAAGTCCTATCGAGATATGGTCTAGCACTCGGCACATGTCTGAAGGGTTGAAGTCTATCTGCGCCTGCCTAAGCAGGTCACTCAATGCCATACTGTAGTGCTTATCAAGCAGACTATTCTCTGCCAAGATTTTCTCCCACTTGCCATCAAGCAAATCAATATTCTCGCTTAATAGCTCTAATGCCTTTATGAAAATCTGCTCAAGTGTCGCCTCATCCAAATGTCTACTGTTACACCCTTCCACTCCCTTAATGCGATAGCGGTTGTTACATTGCCAGACCTTACGTTTACCTCGACTGGTTGTCCAATTCTTTCGACCAAAGGCAGAACCACAGGCTTTACAGTACACCTTGGAAGTAAAAGGGTTGTCCTCACTCTGCATGATATAGGACTTGAGCTGATGATCTTCTCGGTAGGTTTTACGCCTGCCGATTTCTAATTGAACAGTCTCCCAGGTTTCCTCATCAATGATGCCCTCATGGCTATCTTCCACATAGTATTGGTTAACCTGTCCATCATTTTGAATCCGTTTCTTGGTCAAGAAATCAACAGTATAGGTCTTCTGGAGTAAGGCATCACCCTTGTACTTTTCATTTTGAAGCATTTTCTGAATAGCACTTGGATACCAATTGGCTTTTCCTGACCAACCCTTGATATCTTTTGTATTGAGTTCCTTGGCAATGCTTTCTGGACTGTAACCTTTTAAAAACTGGCTATAGATGTATTTAACAACCTCAGCTTGTACTGGATTAATGATCAACCTACCGTTCTCATCCTTGTCGTAGCCCATGAACTTGGTCGTATTGACTTGAACAATGCCACGTTCAAATTTCTTTCGAATTCCCCATGTAGAGTTCTCTGAAATGGAGCGTGATTCGTCTTGGGCAAGTGAAGATAAAATAGTTAAAAGTACTTCTCCTTTGGAATCTAGACTATCGATATTCTCTTTTTCAAAGGTAACACCAATCCCAAGCTCCTTAAGCTCTCGGACATACTTGATACAATCCAAGGTGTTTCTAGCAAATCGAGATATAGATTTAACCAAAATTCTATCCACCTTACCATCCCTACAATCCTGTATCAGTCGGTTAAAAGCATCACGTTTTTTAGTATTGGTTGCTGAAATGCCTTCATCCGCATAGATATCTACAAGCTCATAATCCTCATGCTTTAAGATGTAATCTCGGTAATACCTGACTTGGTTCTCATAGCTTGATAGCTGTTCGTCTTGGTCGGTGGACACCCGACAATAGGCTGCCACTCTTATTTTGCTTGCTTGCTGATGGGTGACCGTCAGCTGCACCTTCTTGGCTGGAATAACTGTAATGTTTTTGCCCATATTCGTTCCTTTCTATCACTGTTACAGGGGTCTTAAGTTTCCACTCTTCAATAGCTTTCTCTGGCACACGCATGCCTTGGCAGGAAGCCTTGCCTTCTTTGATGTACTTTGAGCAACACCAGACTATCTGTTTCTTGTAAGACACCTGTCGCTTGAGAGTTGACCCACAATACTGACACCTCAGCATGCTCGTAAAACGGTAGTGCTTATTCGGTCCCTGTTTCCAAGTGTTGCTGTCAAGTTTATCTTGAACAGCCTGCCACACTTCTTTTGAAACAATAGGCTCATGGTTATCTTCAATCAAGTACTGGGCTACTTCGCCTTGATTCAACCGTCTTTTACCATTAACCCCATGAAGATAGGTCTTTTGTAAGAGTGCTGCACCTTTATGCTTCTCGTTTCGTAACATATGCCCCACTGTCATATCATGCCATCTCGCATTTGAGACTGTAGGAACACCTTCTTCGTTTAAGAGCTTTGCAATGCGGTGCATACCCATGCCATCAAGGTAAAGATGGAAAATCCGTCTCACAATCTGTGCTTCTGCTTCATTGATAACCAACTCTCCCTTGTCGTCCACATCATAACCCATAAAACGCTTGGTGTTGACGACCATCTCCCCACGTTGAAACTTCTTCTGAAACGCCCAACGTTGGTTGGTACTCATACTCTCCAGTTCTTCTTCAGCTAAACTCGCCAAAACCGAAAGCATGACCTCTCCTTCATTGGATAGGGTATTGATGTTCTGTTCTTCAAAGTAGATACCCACACCCAAGACTTTCAACTCACGACTAACTTCGAGAACCGTCATGGTATTCCTCGCAAAACGTGAAATGGACTTGGTGTGTATCAGGTCTATCTGACCCTTTCGACAAGCCTCAAGCATGGCTTGAAAACTCGGTCGCTTCTCCTTTGCCCCTGAAATACCCTTGTCGTAATAGACACCGAGAAAATCAACATCCTCTCGATTGGTGTAGAAATTTTCAAAATACGCCTTCTGGTTTTCAAGGGAATCCAGCTGACTGCTGTTAGTCGTTGATACCCTGACGTAGGCACAGACTCGTTGCTTTTTCTGTTCACTTTTTGCCTTAATTAACCTTACTGCCATTTGGTCTCCTTCCTATGTTATAGCACACTATATATCACTCTAAAGAGAAGATAAGTCAAGTTATCAGCCACTCTCTCCCTCTACCTACTAGGGGACCGAAAGTGCCATTTAGTCCAAACTAAAGAAAAACTTTTTCCCTATATATCTAGGTAAGTTTGAGTGAAAATTTTCCGGTTTTTGAGAAATTTCCCTCCACCTTACTAAGTAAGTTTGTGAAGAAAAATTCCGCAGAAAAGACAAAAAGCGTAGTTCTCTAACCACGTCGTGAGTTATAACTTGAAAATAATTGCCAGTATGTTATAATGAACATAGAAAAAGGAGCTGGTCTGCAAACCAACTCCTACGTAGAACCGTTTAAGACGGTGGCTCGTAATAACTATTAAAGAATAGCCGTTACTGTTCCAAAGTATTGACGGCTATTTCTTTTTGTCTTCGACTTTGAAGATTTTACAGCACAAGCCAATCAAAGCAATGGTAAAGGTACCAAAACCAAAGATAGTTTGCACAACTTCATACGCAGTCAAAAGTGCTCCTCCTTTCCGTCAGATTTTGATGAATTGCCCATAGGCATCACCTCTCTTTCAGGGGGTGGAGCTACCGTCTTTGCGAGGTTGTTGCCACTTTAGTGGTCTACAACATCACATCCCTTTAGGGACACTTTTCTACCCTACTATTATACCATAAAAGCAATAAGCAGATAGACCACCTATCTGCTTATTCTCGTTTAGGCTTCAATTTCAAGCACCTTAACCGCATCGGTATGCGTGAGGTTGCTATCTAATCGCTCCATACACAGATACCCAATTTGTGACTGATGAGCATACAACTCATGCAGGGCTCGAACGGACAAAAGGTGACGTTCAATAAGCCAAAATTTACGCATATCCCCAAAGGCAATGACCTTACCTGTTGTTGGCATAAAAGGGCTAATTTCAATAGGGTGTCCAAACAACTCTGTTGCCCCGTAAGGGAGAATCGGCTGGTTGTTCTTATCCACTAGCTTATGGAGTTTGAGTTTGGTTTCCTCATTCATAATCCACGTACCAACTTGTCGGTACTCTGGCGATAGAGACAGGTACAAGGCTTCAACCCCTTCAAGGGTTAGGGTGTCCTCTTGACTGCCAACTTCAGCCCGTGTTAACAAGCCTGTTGGCTCGCCTTCTCCTGTTCCCAAAAGGCAGAGCTGTTCTTCCTTACGACCAAACTCTCGTGCCATTTCTCCCGAGATATAAGCGTCCACGTTGAACTGTTTATCTAGAACTGTGTCTTTGTTTACCAAAAAGAGAGTGGTGAGCTTATGGTCGCTAATGCCCAGTTGTGACTCCTTGACTTCCTTGGCAGGAATGTCCTCTCCCACCGCCATGGTTTCGACGCCTGCTTGGTGGGGTTTGACCATGAAAATATTGGTATGTCTACCCAAGCGTTGGTGGACCGTTCCGATACGACGAAAGAGGTTGTGAGCCTTCAACTGCTCAAAGGCTTGGCTAGGGAATTGATAGTAGTGATGAGCGGGCATTTTACCCTCGTTCAGGTAGGCGTTAATCTCATCATTGCGATTGTTTCTGAAATAGTTACGAATACCGTAGTTGTATTCCTTGCTTGTCGTGTAATGGTTCATAAGTTTAGTCTCCTTTAAGTTTTGAAAAATACTGGCGAGCACTGCGATAGGTTTTGAAGTGTCGCTCATAGTCTTGGGATTTAATCATGTAGAGAAAGGTAATGGGCTGTCTGTGAATGTAGAACACAACGGGTCGCTTGTCCCTGATGAAAAAGTCATGCCCCTCCCAGTCGTCATAACTGAACAATTCCGCATCCAGTTTTGGTCGTCTAAAGAGTTTTTGAAAGAAAGTCATAGCCACTCCCCTTACATCGTACGAAAATAGTTGACAGCCTCCCGATAGGTTTTGAAATGTAACTCACCATCTCGGCTCAATATCATGTAGGGATAGGGAACGGGGTTCTTGTGAATCAAGAGCACCACAGGTTGCCGATTTTTCATCTTATAGGCATAGCCGTCCCACTTCCCAAAGCTAAAGTCCTTGGCAGATAGACCAGGCCTCATATTCATTCCTTGGTTTAACATTCTTATTCTCCTTTACATTTGACTGTATTGTTGCCCACACGAGGTGGTGGTTTGTTTGATAAAAAGTTCATCCTAAAAAGTCCTCCCCTTCTTCGACCAAGCAGTAAGCCTTAAAAATAATGCCCTTACCAACACGTTTGACCATGTCTTGGTAACTAACGCCTAAATGCTTAGACAAAATAGCTTGGAAATCCTTCTTCGTCTTTGAGAAATTATTGTTATTCTCCTGACACCAACGCACATAGGTCCGATAGACTTGAGTAACTGTGGGATTATCATTATCGGTATGTTCTTCCATGCACTCGGTAAAGAAGGACAAGACCGAGTTGTTGGCAATGCGGTAGTTGGTCCGCTCCTCAATCAAGCGACTTGGTTCGGTAAATTGATAGCCCTTATCCACCACCGTTTTTAGTGCCTTGATGGCTTGTTGGACAATGCCGTTACGCTCTTGGTAGAGTTTATCCAGCAGAAACTTATCTTGCTTGTCCTTAGCAATCACATTAGGACAATGGACTTGAAGAATACGGTCATAGACCCATTGCCCGTCGTCCCCACCAAATCTCGGCAGCTGGTTCATACAAAACCAAAGCAGACCATTGTAGGTAAACTCAAAGCCATTCTGTCCCTTGAACTCCGCAAAGAGGGAATCACCGCCAGTACATTTCTTGAAAGTCTTGAGTTCATCAATGGTCAGAAAGGACATGTCAGATGAGCCAATCAGTCGCTTGCCGTAGATGTTGCCAGTCCCAAACCGTGCTTCTATCTCTCTAAGGTCAATGCCGAGGTAGTTACCTTTGCCTAAAATCCGCTCAACCAGACTCTTGAGTTGCGATTTCCCCGTATTACCTTCGCCATAGAGAAAGAGTGCCTTCTTCATCCGCCAACCCTTGATATTAGACAGACACACGCCCATGAACTGCAAGAGAAGTTCCTTGATTTCTTCATCGCCATTGGTCAGATTCGCCATAAAGCTATCAAAGACTGGAGTGGGTTTAGGAACTTCCTGCCAATCACAGTTGAGCTGAACGGTTGAATAGACCTTGCTGGAATGGGGGTGGAGTATCATGGTCTCAAGATTGAGCAGACCATTCTTGAAATTGATAAGATGCTCATCACCGTCTAGCCTATGTTGGGGGACAAAGGTCAAGTCTGTCGTCAGTTGCTTAAAGACCTCATCAACCACAGACATCTTGAGGAGCCTTTCATCTGATTCTATGATGTAGGACTTGATTAGTCCCTTGAACATGTCATCGGCATAGAGCTGGTAAACACCGTCTTGATAGACATACTTGAGGACTCCGTTCTTTGCCGTGTCCCTAACAAAGATGTAGTCCAAGTTTTGCCTGATATGATTGGCTAGTTTGGGACAGTTAATCACACACTTCTTGCCATTGAAGTCAATAAAATCCACTCGCTGACTCAAATCTCCATAGAAGTTACCCTGACAGGATTGAATGGCTTTTCGGAGAGTCTCTTCTCGATAATCGTCTCGCTCCCACTTCTCACGGTAAAGAGCTGACTCACGAAAGAGTTGGTCAAGCAGTGGGGGATTATCCCCAGTCCAGAAAACCATCATAGAACACAAGGACAGGTCAGCTTCTGACTGGCTGCCGAAATCTGAGTAGTCACCTTGGTCAAAGAGTTTTTTGAACTTCTCACCGTTCTTAGCCTTTCTCATCTGACAAATAAGGTCAAAGGTGTCAACCTCTTCTGTCGGCTCTGCTTTGTGCCGAGACATGTAATCATCCAAAACAGACAGGACACTCTCTGTCACATCTGTCACTGGCATATCTGAGATAGTATCCCCAGTGAAGACACAGAACCGCTTGGTCAGGCTACCGAAGTAGAGTTCCATCTTGTTATGTGGGTTCTTGGTGTAGTAACGAGATGAGAGCTTATCTCCTTCGATAGGAAGAAAGGCTTCATTGACCTTGCCGTAAAGATGAACACCATTGCCTGACTGGGAGTGTTCAGCGTAGGTATCAAGTCTTGCCAACAAATCTATAACCACCTCGTCCTCAAGCGTCCTATGGTCGATGTCAAGGAAGAAATAGCCAGCTGGCACGACAAAGCCCACACCATCATAGAACCTTGCTTTGGCAAGAGCCTGCTCATAAGTCATGGGCTTACGATAGATAGGCATCTTGTTCTTGCGACCGTCTTTCTCGACCAGTTTCCAGTTGTGCCAAATCGTTTGAGATTTAAGGTCTTTCATGTTAATTCCTTTCTATATTTTATTACTATCGTGTTTTTTTAAAAATAATAACATATATGTGTTATAAATACAAGCGAAAATATGACGAATTTTGGTAAAAACTTGACTTTTTAACACGAACGTAATATTATAGAACTATATCAAAGGAGAAAAGCATGAATAGAGTCAAAGAATTACGTAAAAAAATGGGATTAACCCAAACAGAACTCGCTGAAGCGATTGGAACAACACAGGCAACCATTACCCTCTGGGAAAATCAAAAACGAGCACCTAGCTTTGAGATGCTCGTTTATATGGAAGATGTCCTAAAAACCAATATGAACTATATCATGGGCAATAGCAATGACCCAACACCACCTCACCAACCAACTGAGAGTGACTTAGAAGCCTTAGCCCTATCAGAACTCGAGGAAGAGTTTAGCGAGACACTTCTTGCCTACTTGCAGTTGGATAATGACGGTAAAGATGCCGTTAATGCCATTATGTTTCAGCAGCTGAAACGCTGCGAACGTGACGGTACAGCTATCAAAAGCCCAACTCAAAAGGTTATCGTCAAGTTATAGAGACCAAAAGCCGTCACGCAGACGGCTTATTTTGGTATCAAATACCTTGTCTTGCGACTGGCTATTCAGTCCATTTAGAGGTAAACTGTAAGCAACTAAAGATGAGGAGGAAACCACATGAGAACTCTTGAAGAACTTTATGCTTTCTACGGAGCAACGGACAGCCTTATCCCTTTCAAGGATTGGTTGTTGGTTGCTTACTATAATGGCAGAGCATTTCAGATAGACTTTTATAAGACTGAGGACAAATTACCAAGCTCCCAAAACTACCTTCGCCACTATGCCAAAGTAAGAACTTCAGAAGTTAGTTTTGTCGACCAAGGCCATGCCCTCAAATGGGCATTTGACCAATTGACTGACTAAGCACCCACAGGCTCATGAGGAGCCTTTTTTCTGTTGTGTGTAAAAAGCACATAAAAAACTACATGGGTAAAACCCAGTCATATCAAGGGTTTGAGGGCTGTCGTGTAGTTTTTAGCCATTTTTTATACTCCCTTTTATTTTTTACTCACGCTCCTATATTCATTTCTATTATTTTTTCTTTAGAGAATTGAAAAATACTACATTTTCTACACAGATGTGGCTTAAAGACAGTCATACCAAGGATTTAAGGCAATGTAGTTTTTTCTAGGACGCTACATCAAACTACACCGTGACTGAAAAACTACACGACATCACCCTTTTCGTTCAAAGGTTAAGTAAAATTACCTTAATTTACATAAATTCAGCTATTTATGTAAACTTTTCAGCCGTTTTAAGCCCTTTTTTCAAACAAAGTTACGAAACATACCCTCCCTAAAAAGCCTATTATAGCAAGGATTGTGGGCGATATTTGGGTAAAAAGATGTACCCATCCCCCAATTATGCGAAAACACACACACGAGAGGGCGTCGGTCTTTCATGACTTTCACCTTGGAGATTTAAGTCCCCCTACCCTTAGAAAAGTTTGGCAATCGACCCTCATATCCTTCACTCCCAAAAGCAATCACACTTCAAAAGCTTTTTGAAATCTTCTTCACTACTTATACCCCTTATGACTGGATAGCTATCAACTATTATTGTAAACTACAAGAAAAAGAAAAAGGGTACTAACCATGAATACTTTTGATAAAATCAGAAAAATCTACCATGACACTTACCTTGTCCTCCAGCCTAACGACACCGTAGAGTTCGGTCGCTTTGTCAACTTTGCCTACCACTACTAGGAGGTATTCAGCGGTGGTAATTTCCAAGTCTTTCATGCGATTGATGACAAGGAGACCTTGGTATATGATTGTAGCTTTGTGGACTTCCAAAAAGCAAAAGCCATCTACGATGCCATGGACGATGCGGACGACATCCAGTTTAGCAAACTAGCTAGGCTGTTAAACAAACAAGTGGTCAGGATTAGTAGAGTTGAAACGTTGTCAGAGTAAAGTAAAAAGGGCTGTTGCCCTTTTTTGTTATATTTTTATCAGCCAGCTATTATTTCTCAATCCAATTCAAATAATCTATAGACTATTTCATCAATCTCTTTCTGATTGTTTTTTCCTTCGTAGATAATCTCATCAACCAATTTAGTTAACTCATAATTGGTTTTAGAATCAATTTTTGGGAAAGGTAACTCAGATAGATTTCCTTTAAGAACCTTTAATTCACCAAAAAGTTTTTCATACAAAAATTGGTACAAACTTGAGTTTAAAAAAGCTAATACTGATTTAGTAGACATACCAGGAATGTTTGGTATCAAGATATTAGCACTATTCAAGAATAGACTAGAGGAATCATCGTATGCAAATATCAGTTTATTTGATACAAACTTATAAACTAATTTTTCTTTAGCTCTATATATTTCATCTTTAGCTACTTGTTGGAAAGAATCTCTATCGTAATAGATGTAATTCTTAGCTTCTTTTAGTTTAAATTTATCTATTTCCTTTCCAGTATATATCTTCTCTAAATTTGGACCGTCACTAGACTTTAACTTTTCTTTATTGTTTCCTGTAACTATTCCTAGTGCCCATTGACTACTTGATAGTGAATAAGCTGATCTACTTAATACCTTTTCCACAATTTGTTCTTCCTGTGGTTTCAATAATGAAAAAACCTTATTCTCTGTATGATTAAATGCAGTGTACTCAACATTGAACTCTTCGTTTTTATTACGAATTGTAACTGTATTAGATTTAACTCCCTTGATGAAATTCATACTAATAAAATTTGTTACAACTCCAGTAAATGAAGAGCTATATTGGTGTATCTCATGCAAATCATGATTAGATATTATAAACTCACGAATAACTTTGTGTGACTTAACATTAAGAATTGATTCTGGAAACAAAAAATTGACTCTACCGCCTTCTTTCAATAGTTTATATGATTTTACAAAAAAGTGTACAAAAGATTCTTTTGAATCAATCAAATTGGAAACTATTTTTGTCTTATTCCCCCATGGTGGATTAGTTGCAATGAAATCAAAGCTATCATGTGAACTAAAGAATACCTCATCTTGTAAAAAATCTCCACATAGAATTTGAGGTTTAAAGTTAATATCTTTATAAGAAAGAATAAGATTCACTTTTGCGATGAAGGCTGCAATTGGATCCTTTTCAATACCAAATAAATTTGAAGGATTATTTGTGCGTACTCCCATCAAAAATGCACCACTTCCACAGCAAGGATCGAGAAAAGTTGTTTCCTCCGTTAAATCAAATTCGTACAACATATCATTTACAATTTGTCTTGGTGTATAATAAGAACCATTCTTATTTTTATCTCCCTCAGTTAAAAAACTTTGGTATAATGCCCCAAGAAAATCATCTTTGTTATTGAATCTAGGAATTGTTTCGTCAATTGGTATTAAGTCAATATTATTTTCTCTTTGAAAAGCTAATAATATCTCTTGAACTGATTGCCTCTCATATATTCCCTCTATTTGTAGTAAACTCACCGCAATGCTGTAGATAGCCTCAGTTACAGCACCTGTATATGTTTCACTTATTTTTTCAATGAGATTAATCTTATCAGTATCTTGTAGGTACTCAACTGGTATTATTTTTTTTAATGACTTTTGTTTATTAGCACGACTCTTTAATTTATCATCTATATTTACTGATAGTTTACCCCAATTTCGTCGTGTCGCATCTGAAATTATATTTTCCATTTGCCTCCTTTCAATCGTCTGTATATTACCTCAAGTTAAACTTATTATCAAGTCATTTTTAGCTATTACCTAATGCTATAAACAACTTATAAAGTTCTTCATAACTAACCCATCGATATAACTGATTATCAAGGTGATACTGGATTGTTTTATCATTTAAATGAAACTGACCCTCACCTTCATTCCCACGGTGCTGTTTATTTGAATAATTAGGCAATGAAAATACGTCCTGACTATCCACCTTAAATATTGCAATTCTATCTTGGAAGAATAAGCCATAATAGAGAACATCAAATTCGGCAGTCTTTACCTGTTGAATGTTACAATCAAATTTTGAAGTATAGATATCATGACTATCCATCATTCTATGTTCCACTGTTGAATCAAGAATTTGTTGGATAACATTCTGCTCAGTAATTGTGGACTTACTCTTCTTCATCACAGTTGAAAACTTTACTTCAATACGATTCATATCAGAATCAGTTAAATCATATGCCAAAGTACCTGACATTTCTACACTGACTAACGCCTTAATCATATACTCCGCTACAGTTCCAAAACGTCTTGTACGTAAAGAAAAGATTCCCTCTTTAAATTCTTGAATGTTCATGCTAATTTCCTCCGTCTTTTAATAATTTATATAAGTCCTCGTATGTCATTTCTCTTTCCAAAAAACCACTCGCTTCCTTATGCCAAATGAAATTTGAATTCGTGATATGCATTTGGCCTTCACCATCATTTCCCTTATGTTGCTTATCAGATAAATTAGGAATCAGTTTATAAAAAAGGTAAAAACCACTCCCATCACGGTATTCATTAAGGATCGATAATATCTTTTCTATTTCTATTTCTTCTTGACAGATACTGACCAATTCACTAATGTATTTTTTATCATTACTGAAATCAAGAATTTTATAATTTCCATTAGGTACTTCAATTTTTGAAACTATCTCTATTTCATCATTTGCCTTTTGAAGTAAATCTAAAACATTTTTTTTATTTGATTTATCGGTACTGATACCTAATCTGCGACGGATGAAGTTTTTATCAGCTTGCGAAAAACCTGAAGAACTACTCGCCTGCTTACTTAAACATTCATCAAGTAATGATTTGATATCAGTTCCATATTTAAAATAATCACTATTTTTTTTCAAAAAAATTACTGAGTAATTTTCCTTAATCCATTCACAATCCACTTTAAAAATGTAAATTTTTTCACTAAAAAAGAGACCATAGTATAACACATCAAACTGATCTGGCTTTATCTGTTGAATATTACAGTCAAACTCCTGTAAATCACTCGAATGGACTTTTCTATCCTCATTCCCATCTGCACTTTTTAAACAAGTTTCTAAAATATTCTCAGGAGTAATAGGCTCAATTTCCTTTTTCCTTACACAAGAAAATTTTACCTCTATTTTTTTTTGCGTAGCAACATCTATTAAATCATACTCTTTAACTCCTGAAAAATTATATGTATAAAGCTTAGAAAGCATAATTTCTGGTAATCTTCCAAAACGAATTGTTTCAAGATTGAATATCCCCTTTTGAAATTTTATTAAGTCATCATCTTCATCACGAGTTGATTTTTGCAATTTAAACTTTCTCATTATTGTTTGTTCCCTTATCATATATGAATAAATTATATCACATTTATACAAACAAAAACAGAGGGTACGTTTATCCCCATTAACACCTAGTCTGTGGAAACAACTCTGTACCCCCTAGGGTTTATAGAAATACATTACTCTACCACCAAACTATCAAACCTGCTAGTTCAACTTCAACTCTCACTCTGATACTTACCCCATATACGACAAAAAGCCCTGATATCAAGGCTTTTTACTATCCCTTTCGTTCAAAGGCTTCTAGGCTTTCACCAGCAAACCAACTACCTCGACGTGATGCGTCTGTGGAAATAAATCAACTGGTTGCACTTTTTTGAGTTTGTATCCATTTGCTTCATAGAGTTTGACATCACGCGCCATGGTGGCTACATTACATGAAATATAAGTAATTTTATCAGGTTGCATACTGATACTTGATTGGATAAAACTTTCTGTCAAGCCTTTGCGTGGTGGGTCTACAATGATAACATCTGGCTTAATCCCTTCGTCTAGCCACTTTGCCATGGCTTTTTCAGCCGTATTGCAAACATAAGTTGCGTTAGTGATCTGATTGCGAATAGCATTTTGTTGACTATCACGCACTGCACTCTCAATCACCTCTACACCATAAACTGCCTTGACCTTGTCAGCAAAGGATAGACCAATCGTTCCTATCCCTGAGTAAGCATCAATCACGACACTATCATCAGATAAATCAGACATTTCAATCGCCACTTGATACAATTTTTCAGCCATTTCTGTATTGACTTGGTAAAACGACTGGGCAGAAATCTCATAGGTATGGCCCAACATCATATCGGTAATGGTTTCTTTACCATAAAGCAGTTTAAACTCATTCCCCAATATCGCATTTGTCTTGGCATCGTTAATATTTTGCATAATAGATACTAATTGTGGAAAGTCTTGGGTCAGTTGAGCAATCATTTGATCAATTTTAAAGATTTTAGGTCTTGTGGTGACAAAAACCAACATCATCTCACCAGTATAATGGCCTTTTCGCACCAACAAATTTCTGATTAAGCCTGTCTGGTCTTGTTCATTGTAAGGTTTGACATCATAACGACGCAATAAATCCCTTGTCGCTCGAATCAACCTGTCAATATCCTTATCCTGAATATAAAAATCCTCAATCGGTATCAGATCATGTGACTGTTTGCGGAAAAAACCTGTCTCCAATTGCCCCTTAACACGACGCACTGGTACAGCCGCTTTATTGCGATAGGCTAAAGGATGAGGCATACCAATTGTTTCAGGTACAGTGATATCCGAAACACCCGCTATCTTATACAAGCTATCTCTCACTTGCTTTTGCTTAAAGAGTAATTGAGCATCGTAAGTCAAGTGACCCAAATCAGCAATCCCCGAACGCAGATAGGTCAAATCCAAATCCGATTGACGATCCTCTGATGTGGTCACATATTCCTCCACCTTACCAAAGCCGATTTTTTTATTAACCTTAAGGACACGCATGAGGATTTTTTCACTTGGCAGAGCATTTTCAACAAAAAAAACATGACCATCAACCTTAGCAACGCCTAAGCCCTCATGGCTTAAATCACTAATCTCAACTTCTACAATATCATTCTTAGCTAACATAACGTCTACTTTCTACTTTTTCTAGCTACATTAAAAGAGGCAGTAAAACTACCCACCTCTCTATTTTCAAAGGACGAACAAGATACTATAGGTTTCTCCGAATACCATTTTGTTCATACTGTCATTATACCACAGTTTAACGCAATCCTAGCTCTCTTAATTCTTCTTGATATCTCACCATATCAATCAAGAGACCTTGTCCTCCATAACTATCATAATCATCTTGCCAATCTCCCAATTGGGGAACTGTCTCTCGTTCAATATGTGAGTCACCTTTAACAAAGGCTGACAAACCTTCGCTCAATAATAATGGATATGAGACATTGGTTGACGTTAAAGCATAGATTTTCCCCAAGGCTTCTGAACCTGTAAATAATTTAGTGGGATCTTTGATTTGCGATAACATAGCTGTCATAACTTGTTGTTGTCGTTTAGTACGACCAAAATCACCTTCATCATCTTTACGGAATCGCGCATAATTGAGTAAAGTCCTACCATCCATGCGTTGTTTGCCAACACTAATCGTCTGTTCAGGAACAATTCCATTGGCCATGCGTAAATCATCAGGAACAGCAACCGTATCAACCACCTGACCATCAACAGTTGCAAACTGCGCATCAATCAGCACACCTTTTGGAAAAAGAGTGTCAACCGCCTCAGCAAATGTTTGAAAATCAATCATGATATAGTACTTAATATCAATATCAAAATTTTCTTTCAAAACTACTCGCATCAATTCAGCACCTTGATGATTATCTTGTTCACCGATTGTAAAAGCACTGTTGAGTTTATGATCAAACATTCCCTCACCACTAACACCTGGAATAGTAACCAAAATATCTCGCATAAAGCTCACTAACTTCATTTTCCCATCTTGCCCACCGATATTCATGACCATGATTGTATCTGTTCTAGCTTGGCTAGATGCCTCGGTTAAACGCTGATCAGAACCTAGTATGAGAATATTAGTACCATCTCTGCTTTCCTGTCCGTCAAAAAAAGCTGTCATCGCTGGTTTGACGTCAGTATTTTGAGAGCTAACCCCATAAAGCCCTTTAATAAACATTCCAATCATTCCTAGTAGCAACAATAGTATGATGAACAGAATAATTTTCAACAATTTTTTAAACCGGTGGTTCTTTTTCTTAGGTATAGCATTTTGTTTGTTTCGTCTATTGTATTGCCCATTTTTATGCGTGGCGGTTTCAGATTGGTGATCTAGCTCATAATCTCCTTGATTTGCAGTATCTTCTGTATCCATTTTAGATAATGTAGATGCTTCAACAGAACTGGAATTGCTCACTAGACCTTCATTTGAAACTACTGCATTATCAGTCTCTAGCATTTTGGTCTCTGCAATCTCTTTAGATACCCCATGTTCAGCTAAAAATGCCTTCATTCTCAAATGAAGCGTATGAAATTCTTCTAGATCTTTCTCATTAAGGTAATCAAAATGAGATAATAAATATTCAAAACGCAATTGGTCTTGCCGACTAAATATCACTTGCTTCTTATCTGTCATATCCTATCTCTATCTTTGCTTTTTATATGATTGAACTGTGTAAAACTCCCATGACTATACATATCAAAATTCTATACCTTAGCCCTATAAATGTCAATTAAGAACTGACATTTTACCTATAAGCCTAGTTATGTGATTCTAAGATAGCTAAAACTATCAAACGGACTACATCTTTTTTTATTCACAAGCTACTCTCCTTATAATAATCAAGCACCTCTTCTGGTGTCAGAGTAGAGACATCTATAATCTTTGTAGCTACTTCTTCATACCATAATTGACGGCGTTGATATAGCTTTTCAAGCTCTTCTTTAGATTTTAACTGGAATAATGGTCTATGAGAACCCTTATCCTTTACAAGACGGTCATACAAGGTTTCAAAATCAGCTTTTAGATAAATCACTTCGTCTGCTTGTCGCAAAAGCTGACGATTTTCAGCTAAAGTCACAATACCACCACCAGTAGCGATGACCATATTTTGGGGGATTAATTCTTTGAGAAGGAGATGTTCTTCTTGACGAAAACTGTCCTCACCCTTGTTAGCAAAATAATCTGATAAAGACATCCCAAATCTATGTTCTAATATGATATCCATATCCAGATAATTAGCCGCTAAGCCTTTAGCGAGGCTTGTTTTCCCCGCTCCCATAAAACCGATGATCAGTCTAGCCATGTCTTAGTAAGACCTCCAAATCTCTAAAAAATTGAGGATAGCTAGTGTTAATTGCCTCAGCCCTATCCAAATTCATCGTACTACCATCTGCAACGATTAAAGCTGCTATGGCTGTCATCATTCCTATACGATGGTCTCCAAAGGTATTTACATCTGCACCAGTTAAAGGTGTTGGACCATCAATAACCATGCCATCTGCCGTTGTTGATACCTTCGCACCCATACTATTCAGAATATCTGCCACTACTTGAATACGGTCAGTCTCCTTGACTCTCAATTCTTCTGCATTCTTAATAATCGTTCGCCCATTAGCTTGTGTTGCCAACAAGGCTATAATAGGTAATTCATCAATCAAGCGAGGAATGATGTCTCCAGCAATGGTTGTGCTAACCAATCGAGAGCTTTGGACTGTTATTGTCGCTGACTTAGCCACATCATCTTGGTCAGTTATGCTGATTTGCCCCCCCATATCTCTAACAACATCAAGAATCCCTGTTCGTGTCACATTTATTCCAACATTTTCGAGTATAATTTGCGAATTTGGAACAATCAATCCTGCAACTAGCCAAAAAGCTGCACTTGATATATCTCCTGGGACTGTAATATCTTGTCCCTTCAACACCTGAGGACCAACTAATCTGATTTCCTTACCTTGAACAGTTAGGGAACCCCCAAACTGTTCAATCATATCTTCAGTATGATTGCGTGTGACATCTTTTTCGATAATCACTGTCTCTCCTTCTGTTTGCATGGCAGCAAACAAGAGAGCTGATTTTACTTGAGCTGATGCTACAGGGAGCTGATAAGTCACTGGGCGTAAGCGGCTATTTCCCTTAACAATTAAGGGAGCAAGATGCTTTTCAGTTTGTCCTGCTAATTTAGCTCCCATGTGAGTTAAAGGAATAATAATTCTATCCATAGGACGTTTAGACAAGGAATCATCCCCAATAAGGATTGCTTCAAATGATTGACCTGCTAAAACACCCGCGATTAAACGCATGGATGTTCCTGAATTTCCCATATCTAACTGCTCATTGGGACGTTTTAGACCTTTAAAACCAACACCAGTAACAATGATTTCCTCATCCTTATCATCGATACCAACGCCCATTTGACGAAAAGCCTTGATGGTAGATAAGACATCTTCACTTCGGAGAAGACCTTTAATCCTCGTCACTCCTTCTGAAACACTCCCAAATATAATGGCACGATGACTGATTGATTTATCACCTGGAACTCTAATGGTCCCACGTAAGCCTAAAGCATGTGTTTTTAATATCATTGATTTTCTCATTTTAATCAGAAAGGAGCAAAAGCTAGGCTTTTAGACAGTCATTGCTTTTACTCCCAAAATCTATTAGATTAAGTCTTTCAAGGGTTGGAAGACAATTTTTTCCACATCTGCAATATAAACAGACAACCGTTGTTGGTTTTCAAAGTAATCCTTTACTTTTGGATTAGCTTCCAAACGTTGCCCTAATGCTGTCATTGTTTGTTGGTCTTCATCGCTTGGCATTTGACCAGACTGCATCATCCCTTGTAATTTTGTTTGGAAAGTTACAAACTCATCCCACAAAGCTTTTGCTTCTGAATCTGATGCTATCACTTGTTTTGCAGCAAGAACTGCTTGATATTCGGGTAACTGACGAATACCACGTTCTAATTCATTGGCTAAATCATAAATATTAACTGTCATCATTTTCTCCTTTAAATTGTTTTATGTTTAATATGTTTTAGTATAGGCACGGTGGTTATCAACAGCTTCTATCAATTCGTCCATATTATCTGACGAAAATTTCTCTAACACTTCGGTTGCTAGAACAGTTGCTACTACACCTTCCATCACAACTCCTGCCGCCGGTAGAGCCGTTGGATCACTGCGCTCAACACTTGCTTTATAAGGGGCATGAGTTTTTATATCAACACTCATCAGAGGTTTGTAAAGGGTAGGTATGGGCTTCATCACCCCTCGTATGATAAGTGGTTGACCATTAGTCATTCCCCCTTCAAAACCACCTAGATTGTTAGACTTTCTTGTATAACCATCTTCTTGAGACCACGCAATCTCATCCATTACTTCTGACCCTTTGAGATAGCCTGCTTTAAAACCAAGACCAAATTCAACACCTTTGAAAGCATTTATAGATAGTACTGCCTGAGCTAATTTCCCATCTAACTTACGATCCCATTGCACATAAGAACCCAAACCAACAGGAACTCCCGAAACTAATGTTTCAACAACTCCTCCTATGGTATTCCCCTCTTGTCTAATTTGATCAATATAGGCTTTGATACTTGCCTCTTGACTGGGATTAACTATGGAAAGATCTGATTGAGCAACCAGTTGCTTTATCTCAGCTATAGTAAGCTGCTCAGGAATATCTATCTCAATTCCTCCAAATACAACAACATGGCTACAGATATCCATACCGATTTCTGCCAATAGACGCTTGGCCACTGCACCAATGGCAACCCGCATGGTTGTTTCTCTAGCACTCGACCGTTCCAATGTATTCCTTAAATCAGTAAAACGATATTTAATACCACCTACTAAATCAGCATGACCTGGACGTGGTTTGGTCAATTGACGAATTGATTTGCGGTTATCATCAATGTCGTGAACAGACATCACCTCTGTCCAATTTTTAAAATCCTTATTTGTCACTGTCAAGGTAATTGGGCTACCAATCGTGAGACCATGACGTACACCAGAGCTAATCTCAACTCGGTCTGATTCTATCTGCATACGCTGTCCACGACCATATCCTCCTTGACGACGTTTCAGTTCAATATTGATATCATCCTCTGTCAACCTTAAACCCGCTGGAATTCCCTCAATAATAGCCGTTAAGCGTGGACCATGTGACTCACCTGCGGTAAAATACCTCATGCCTTATACTCCAAAAATTCTTTGATTTCTTCAATCGGTACCTGATAAATCATTGCCTCCCCAATCTTAGGCACAAGCACCAATTTAATCCGATGACCTCTTGCTTTTTTATCATGTAAAATAGCTTGATACAGGGATTCAGACAAATCTGTCTGATATGCGGTTGGGAGACCAAACTTCATACACATTTGATATATTTTCTCTGTTAGACCTGTCTCTATCAAACCTTTTTGCTCAGCAACCCTGCTCATTTGTATCATACCGATTGCCACTGCTTCACCATGCATCAACTGACCATAACCTGCTGTCGCTTCAAGAGCATGACCAATAGTATGACCAAAATTTAAAAATAACCTATTACCATTATCAAATTCATCTTCTACAACTAATTGACATTTCACTAGACAAGACCGACAAATCAACTCATCTGCATTGTCTAATATGGAAGCGGAAGAACCAGACATCCTATTCAAAAGTGACCATAAATCCTGATCTGCAATCAAGCCGTACTTAATAACTTCTCCCATCCCCTCAATCAACTCCCTCTGTCCGAGGGTATAAAGGGTATCTGGATCAATCAAGACCCCATCTGGCTGTGCAAAAGTTCCTACCATATTCTTAGCGAAAGGCGTATTCACACCTGTTTTTCCACCAATTGAAGAATCCACTTGAGCCGTCAAACTGGTTGGTACATGAACAAAGGGAATGCCTCTCATAAATGTTGAAGCAACAAAGCCTGCTAAATCACCTACAACACCACCACCAAGTGCCAATATCCCATCTGAGCGTGTCAATCCAGATGTCGCCAAATAATGATAAATCTGATTGACTGTTTCCAAGTTTTTTTGGGACTCGCCATCAGGAAAAGCAAAAACACCTACATCAAAACCAGCACTTTCAAGACTAACTTGTACTTGCCCAAGATAAAAAGAAGCAACACGGTTATCAGTGATGATAACAACCTTTTTCGGAGACCATAATCCCCTAAGCCATTCTCCCACTCTCGACAATGAGCCTCTTTGGATAAGAATTTGATAAGGATGTGTTGCCAAATTGACATCTAATCGCATATTATTCCACTTCCTTACTACAATGATTCCTCAAAGCAGGCCAAATCTCACGCACTGGCATCTCACGACCTGTCCATAGTTGAAATGACTCAGCTGCTTGGTACAATAACATACCTAAACCATTGATCACTGTCAAATGTTGTTTTTTTGCCATGGCTAAAAATGGTGTCTCCATCGGATGATAAATGAGGTCAACCGCAAGTGACGTTTTTGAGAAAACAGTATCTTTGGGAACAGGTAAACTTTTACCATCCATACCAATACTTGTCGCATTAACAATAATGTCAACGGCCATAACCTTCTCTTTTAGTAGCTCATCATCCGTTATCGGATATACTTCAACTAGAATACCTGTTTCTTTTGAGAGATATTCTAAATATGCCTTTGTATCAGCTATATAATCCTCTTTAGTGAATACTATGATCTTACCAAGACCTGATAAGGCGCATTGGGCCATCACTGCAGTTGCTGCACCTCCACTACCTAGCAATACCATCGTCTTATTTGTCATATCATAGTGAGCAATTTCTTTTAGACTACGTACAAAGCCTAACCCGTCTGTATTATAGCCGATCAGTTGATCATTTTGTAATACAATTGTATTGACTGCGCCAATTAGCTCTGCTTCTGGACTCAGGTCATCTAAAAAAGGAATAACAGCTTTCTTGTAGGGCATAGAGACATTAAGTCCAAACATATTATACCGCTTAATATTTAACAAGGTATCATAAAGGTCTACTTCCTTAATCTCCCAAGCAACATAAACACCATTAATACCCGTCAAGTCAAAAGCACTATTGTGAATAAACGGTGATAAAGAATGTTTGATTGGGTCGGCTATAACAGCAGCAAGCCTAGTATAACCGTCAATCTGCATCTAATATCTCCAATAGATACTTAAGATTCTTCAATGATAACTGACCTGGCGCTGTTTCTTCATCTACAGTACCAAACGTCCAAATGCTACAAATTAGCTGACCAGCAATACGAGATAGCCTGCCAAGTTTTCCCATGGCAACCGCAACATAGTCCTGCTCTGGATTTAAAGCCTTAAATCCACGCGCATAATTCATCAAATCTAACACATCCTGTTCTGTCTGGGGCATTACAGCAATTTTAACAACCCTAGGAGACAGAGCAGTTAACTCCGAAAAGATGGCCATTAAATTTTCAGGTGTTTCTACAAAATTATGGTAAGAAAGGATTAAATTAGGAAAATCAAGCATTTGATCAAAAATCGCCTGATATGAATAATATTCAAAATCAATGTAATCAGGCTGATACAACTGGCGAACATCTTTAATCAAACTAAGATACTCCTCATTAGAGAGATTGATATTCCCGCCTTCCCTAACTGTACGCAGTGTAAAAATCACTTCACGTCCTTGAAATGCTTCAAAAATAGCTGGAGCAGCAGTCAGAATATCCTCTTTAGGTAAATAATCTGCCCTCCACTCAATAATATCGGCATGCTCATATTTTGAAAGGTCCAGTTGAGTAGCCTCTTCTAATGTCCGTGGTGTTACAGGAACAACAATTCTCATAAATCTACCTTTATCGTAAATACCTTTAAGTAATTACTACTTTCATCATTTTTGTTAGTTGTAAAATCACTTGGTAACTGTTTCAAACTAAGATAAGTGTGTTTAGTATTCCCAAACCCTTTTTCCAATTCTTTTTGAAATTGTGAAACAGATAGATTAGACGCATTCGTACTAGCAATAATCACACCTTTAGGTGATAAAATGTCAAGACTTTGAGCAATCAAGCGGTGATAATCTTTTGCTACTGAAAACGTCTGTTTTTTATTCCGTGCAAAACTAGGTGGATCAAGGATAATCATATCGTAAACCAAATTATGACGTTTCGCATATTTAAAATAATCAAAAACATCCATAACTACAAAACGATGTGGACTCAAATCCAGATGATTTGCCTTAAAATGTGCTTCTGACAAATCTTTGGAACGTTTAGCTAAATCAACAGATGTCGATTCTTGAGCACCGCCCATAGCAGCTGCTACTGAAAAAGCAGCCGTATAAGAAAACATATTTAAGACTTTTTGACCACGCGATAAGCCTGATACTAGTTCACGCCTCACATCGTGTTGGTCTAGAAAAATCCCTGTCATTAAGCCGTCATTCATAAAGACCTGATAACGAACACCATTTTCTAAAACAGTAAAACACCCTGGTGCTTCTTGACCATATAAATGAGCTGACTCATAGTTTAAGCCCTTAAAGCGAATTTTCTCATATGCTCCAAGACAGTCTGCATAGACCTCTCGGAAAGCTGCGACAATAACATCCTTGTAATGATATACGAAAGTATTATACCAAGAAAAAACCGCAAAATCGCCATATAAATCAATCGTTAAACCACCAAAATTATCACCGTCTTGGTTAAAGAGACGATAGGCTGTTGTCTCAACATCGGTTTCAAAACTTTGTCTCTTTTGCCTTGCCTTTGTAAACAAATCAACAAAAAACGATCTTGTCATAGCTTGCTTTATTTCTGAGATTAACCAACCTATCCCCTTATGTTGTGATGATAAGTATGCAGTTCCCAAAAATCGACCAGAATGTCCAAATAAATAAACTAACTCATCCGTTTGAGTGACTTCTGGAAAATCACGTGCTTCTAAACGTTGCTGACCTGCTTTTAATTTTTTCTCAGCAAATGTACTTACTATCAGATTATTCATAGCGCTATTATACCAAAAAATAACATTTTCGCCAAACAGACACCGTTCTTTGTATGTGTCAAGTTTTCCTCGGAAAAGGTTAAAAGTCCTCTATCCACTTCTTAAGTTGTCCAATTGGTGTGCTCGTTGCCCCATTCAAAGCGATTGTCGCCTGTGGAATGGTGTGAGCGTCGTGATTAGCCTTTTTCAAAATCTGTCGCATATTAACCCTAATCTCAGAGCCAAACAAAACCTCTTGATGGCTGGCTCTATAACGGTCTTTAAAGTCGTGATTGCGTAGGGCTGTTAAAAGAATGGACATATGCTCAGCTCCCTTTTGTCGCCAATTGCGTCCCTGACGTTTCATACGGTTGGTGTAAAAGCGGTGCCCGCTCTCACAGACGCCAACGCCTGACGATACACTTAAACCACGCTCAG
>NZ_JBRUGW010000021.1:0-35264 GCF_053206505.1 Streptococcus fryi
ATGAGCATGCGCCGTAAGAAATATGTCCTTGGTCTGTCCTTTGACCAGTATTTAAAACGACTATTGTAAGTCAAAAAGTGTTTGTGGGAGAAAAATGGGGAAAAGACATTCTCATGCGTTTGTCGTGGTTTTACTTCATTAATTTTGAAAAGTTGAGCATTTTAGTTTATAATAGGAGTGTTATAGAATCATGTAAACAGTCTATAAGCAGCTTATGTTCTGTTTTATAAAATAGTTATGAATATGGCGTTCTACATGATTTAGAAAGGATGAGTCTATGGAAAATAAAAGACGTCCATTTCCCCTTGTTGCTGATGATGAACCGGTTATTGTTCCGAATCGTCAGATGCAGTTATATGAAAATGAAGATTTAATTACCCATATTCGTGGGAACTATAGCGAAAAGGTTTATCAGGAGACACTTCAGCCTGCTGTAGTAAAATCGGTAATGAAGCAAGCTTCTTCATATGCTAGATCATCAAAGCCTATTCCTCAACTGAGAGAAACTTCAAAGGCTAGAGAAGAGGCTAGAAAAGATATCAAACAAAAGCGTCAGGTTTTTGTTGACAAAGAACCTCTATCAACAAGTTTGAAGAGCAAGGCGAGACTTAAGCCTTCTGCAAAACCAGTGAGTAATGCGTTAAGTCAAGCAAGTAAGGTGTTAGAGCAAGACTTGTATATTTTAGCGGAATTACCAAAAGTTTACAATCAACCTAACAATGCTACGAATAAGCAAGTTAAAAAGAATAGCTATGATTTTTTGAAAAAAAGTCAAATTTATAATAAACAAGAATACCAGTCACAGAGAGAGCGACGTGTGGCTCAAGAGTTAAACTTAACACGTTTTGAAGATTAAAATAGCATTTTGAGCATTTATCAATGCTTATGGGAGAAACTATGTCAAAAAAATATCATTTTATTGGAATTAAAGGGTCGGGGATGAGTGCTCTTGCCTTAATGCTACATCAGATGGGACATGATGTTCAGGGAAGTGATGTTGATACCTACTATTTCACGCAATTTGGATTAGAGCAAGCAGGTATAACCATCTTGCCATTTGATGAAAGTAATATCACTGAGGATCGTGAGCTCATTGCTGGTAATGCTTTTAGACCAGATAATAATGTGGAAGTAGCTTATGCTATTGAAAAAGGTTACTCATTCAAGAGATACCATGACTTCTTAGGTGAATTCATGCAACAGTTTACGAGTTTAGGTGTTGCAGGAGCTCATGGTAAAACCTCAACAACAGGTTTGTTGGCACACGTTTTGCGTAATATCACAGATACTAGTTTTTTGATTGGAGATGGTACTGGGCGCGGTTCTGAAAATAGTGAGTATTTTGTCTTTGAATCAGATGAATACGAACGCCACTTTATGCCGTATCATCCTGCCTATTCTATCATCACCAATATTGACTTTGATCATCCAGATTATTTCACTAGTGTTGATGATGTTTTTAATGCCTTTAATGATTATGCTAAGCAAGTTCAGAAAGGTATTTTTGCATTTGGTGGTGATACCTATTTACGTCAATTAACATCAGATGCTCCAATCTATTACTATGGCTTCAAAGAAGACGATGATTTTATGGCTTACGATTTGATTCGCTCTACTAATGGATCAGATTTTAGAGTAAGATATAAGGATGTTGAATTAGGTGCCTTTCACTTGCCAGCTTTTGGTAAGCACAATGTTTTAAATGCGACAGCAGTCATTGCTAATCTTTATATTGCTGGTTTTGATATGGATTTGGTGAGAGAGCATATGAAGACTTTCTCAGGTGTTAAGCGACGTTTTACGGAAAAAATTATTAATGAGACTGTGATTATTGATGATTTTGCGCATCATCCTACGGAGATTATAGCTACCTTAGATGCTGCTCGTCAAAAATACCCAAGTAAAGAAATTGTAGCGATTTTCCAACCTCATACGTTTACACGCACGATTGCCTTATTAGATGAGTTTGCTTTAGCCTTAAATCAAGCAGATAGCGTTTATTTAGCACAAATCTACGGTTCGGCTCGCGAAGTGGATAAAGGTGAAGTTAAGGTAGAAGATTTGGCTGCTCGTATTAGTAAGCCAAGTCAGGTCGTAAGCGTTGATAATGTTTCGCCATTATTGGAACATAAGGATGCTGTCTATGTCTTTATGGGAGCAGGTGATATCCAATCATATGAATTATCATTTGAAAGGTTGCTATCAGATTTGACACTTAATAATCAATAAAGCAATGACTGAATCAAAGGACGGACTATTGTCTTGTCCTCTTTGATTTCTTTTGCCAACATAAGGATAATTAAGGATTTGGAGGTTAAGATGCTTATACGTCATGGACAATTAACAGATTTGGATGATGTTTATCGGATAGAGTTGGCTAATTTTGGTGAAGGCGTAGCAATCACTAGGGAAGCTTTTGAGGAACGTTTGCAAATCATGACAGATACTTTTTTAGTAGCTGAATACGATGGTCAGTTGGTAGGGTATATAGAAGGACCTGTTGTTCCAGAAGCTGCTTTGAAGGATAGTTTATTCCATAAGGTCTCTCAGAATGTAGAAAGCGGTGGTTATATTGCTATTACGAGTTTATCTGTTTCATCAGAGGTTAAGGGACAAGGTGTAGGTACTGCTTTAATAGCAGCGATGAAAGATTTATCAATAGTTCAAGGACGAGAAGGTCTTGTATTGACCTGTGAGGATTATCTCATCCCATATTATCAAATGAATGGTTTTAAAGATGAAGGTCCAGAGGATTCTCAACATGGTGGCAAAGTATGGTTTAGAATGGTTTGGCGGCCATAATAACCTTCAATACCCTTTTTTATTAAGAATAGGTAACATTTACACCGCTTTGGTTGCTTTTGAGGCATAATTAGGATATAATGGCGTTTGATAAAGATGAGGAGGTTAGAATGACTGATCATTTTAAGGATAATAATGAAAAAGACGGTCAAGCTATCAGAAGCTTTAAAGAACAGATTTTAGCAGAGTTGGAAGAGGCTCATCGTCTTCGCCGTTTGAGAGAAGAAGCGCTCATGACAGAAAGTGACCAGGAAGACTCTAACAGTGAAATAGTTAGCTCAGATGTTGACACCATTGAGACACTTGAGTCACCAGAGCAAACCTTAGACATTAAAGAATTTGAACAGACAGCAGATCACAATTATGAAGAAGTGCATCCTACTCAGGATAAGGTTGTCTTTATGACACCTCCATTAGAGGATAATACTGATTCAGATGTATCCAATCTTGATTTGGAAGCTACTATACCAATGTCTCCACTAACTGATGAGGAGGTTAGACAATCGCTTAAAGGCGAACAGTTGGAGCAGGAAGTTGATTTTGATCAATTAGAAGAAGAGTTAAAACCTCGTGATAAGGATTTGAGTATTACTCGTGTGATGGCTGGTTTTAATAAGTTATTTGATGATGCAGAGAATGCTGTTGATTATGATAAAATGACAGAGCTCCCAATTGCTGATAACACTTCAGATGACTCAGAAGAAGAATTGGTTTACCAAGATTCTTCAAATGATGAACTGGGTGAGGCATTTGTTGTTTCTGAAGAACAAGATGATTATCTCAGTAAGAGACAAAAACGTACTAGAACAGATAAGGTCGCTCGTAAAATCTCAATGATTTTACTGTCAATCTTGACAATTTTGATTTTGCTGACTGGTTTCTTTGTTTACCGTTATGTAGATAGCAGTATCAAGCCCTTAGATGCCAAATCAACAGAATATATTCAAGTTGAAATTCCGTCTGGCTCTGGTAATAAATTGATTGGTAAGATCTTGGAAGAATCTGGTGTTATTAAAAGTGGTCAGGTATTCAACTACTATGTGAAGTTTAAAAATTATACCAATTTCCAAAGTGGCTTCTATAATTTCCAAAAGAGTATGTCTCTTGATGATATTGCCGCTAAATTACAAGAAGGTGGGACACCAGAACCTGAACGTCCTGCTCTTGGTAAGGTATTGATTCCTGAGGGTTATACTTTGGAACAGATTGCCAAGGCGGTTACTTTGAATGCAAACACTGCTGATAAAAAAGATAAAACGCCTTTTACAGAAAAAGAATTTATGTCTATCGTTCAAGACGAGGCCTTTATCGCGAAGATGGTTGAGAAATTCCCAGGTTTACTTGGTAGCTTACCATCAGCTTCAGAAGTCAGATATCAGTTGGAAGGATACCTTTTCCCTGCAACTTACAGTTATTACGAAGAAACCACGTTAGAAAATATTGTTGAGCAGATGTTGGCGGCTATGGATGTTAATCTGTCACCTTATTATTCATCAATTGCTAATAATGGTATGACTGTTAATCAGGTTCTATCTTTAGCCTCTCTTGTTGAAAAAGAAGGTGCTACTGATGATGATCGCAAATTGATTGCAGGTGTCTTTTATAACCGTTTAAATCAAGGTATGCCGCTTCAAAGTAACATTGCCATTCTATATGCCATGGGCAAATTAGGCCAAGCAACGACCCTGTTAGAAGATGCAACTATTGATACTGGAATCGCCTCACCATTTAATATTTACGTCAATCCAGGATTGATGCCTGGCCCTGTTGATAGCCCAAGTTTATCAGCGATTAAGGCGACTATTGACCCACAACAAAGTAACTACCTTTACTTTGTCGCAGATGTCACAACAGGTGCTGTGTATTATGCCGAGAATTACGATGAGCATTCAGCAAACGTTGAGAAGTATATCAATAGTCAATTATCTAAAAACCAATAGTCTGAGTTAGTCAGAATAAACATACAGGAGTCTAGGTTAATCCTAGCTCCTTTGTATGTGTTATGAAAATGAAAAATAAATAATTAAGAAAAGAGAAGGAAAAATGGCAGAAAGAACCTATCCTATGACATTGGCAGAGAAAGAGCTGCTTGAAAAAGAATTAGAAGAGTTGAAGTTAGTCCGTCGACCAGAAGTTGTTGAACGTATCAAAATTGCGCGTTCTTATGGTGATTTATCAGAAAATAGTGAGTATGATGCAGCTAAGGACGAACAGGCATTTGTAGAAGGTCAGATTTCAATGCTAGAGACTAAGCTTCGCTATGCTGAAATTATTGATAGTGATGCTGTTGCTAAGGATGAAGTAGCTATTGGAAAAACCGTTGTTGTTCAAGAAGTTGGTACAACAGATAAGGATACATATCATATTGTTGGTGCAGCTGGTGCTGATATTTTCTCAGGCAAAATTTCAAATGAAAGTCCTATTGCACAGGCATTGATTGGTAAGAAAGTTGGAGATAGTGCAACGATTGTCTCGCCTGCAGGAAGTTATCAAGTGACCATTTTAAGCGTTGTCAAAACGGCTTAAAATAGTTCTACTAACATAAAGACATAGAATCGGTGAGATTAGATTAGTTTTGATTTAGTTGCGGAGATTCTATTTTGTTAAGTTTGGTCTATGGTCTTAATTAACTGAACTGTTTTGTTAATAACTAAAAAAATAAGAGAGGCAAGGACAGTTTGTCCCAGTCTCTTTTTGCTTTAGACATAAGTGTGGTCTATTCAATGGCTATTACTTACTTTATTTGGTATAATGGCATTATTATTAAAAGGGATGGAGAAAAGGAAATGCTTGTCAAGATTTTTAGTCTTTATTTACAAGGCTTACTGGGGGCGACCCTTTTGACCAGTTTAAGTTTGGGTTGTTGGGTTCTTTATCGTAAATTGTCAAAAAAGGATGTGACAAGGTCTGAAAAACGAGCGATTCTTTTTGATGCCTTGGTACTGGCCTTTATTAGTATTCCTATTTTATCATTTGCTTTTATGGCTATTTTAGTGATGCTCAAGGCTTAATATGAGGCCTGTGAGCTAATTTAGAAACGGAGATATTTCATGTACGATACAATTGTTATTGGTGGTGGACCAGCAGGTTTAACAACAGCACTTTATGCTGCTAGGAGTAATCTAAAGGTGGCGATTATTGAACAAGGTTTGCTTGGTGGGCAGATGAATAATACGCTAGAAATCGAAAATTATCCAGGATACGAATTAATTTCTGGTCCTGAGTTATCCATGAAAATGTATGAACCTGTGCAAAAAATGGGTGTTGAACATCTGTATGGTATTGTAACCTCCGTGGAGGACAAGGGTGATTACAAGCTTGTAAAAACATCAGATGAAACCTATCAAACTAAGACGGTAGTTATTGCGACAGGTGCAAAGCATCGCCGTTTAGGAGTTCCAGGTGAAGATACGTATTCGAGCCGCGGTGTTTCTTATTGTGCTGTCTGTGACGGTGCCTTCTTTAGAGGACAAGATTTATTTGTTGTTGGTGGAGGCGATTCAGCTGTTGAAGAGGCTCTTTTCTTAACACGATTTGCCAATAAGGTAACTATTGTTCATCGTCGCGATCAATTAAGGGCTCAGAAAGTTCTTCAGGATAGAGCTTTTGCTAATGACAAGATTGACTTCATTTGGGATTCAGTGGTTAAAGAGATTGTTGGTGGAGATGTCAAAGTTTCAGGTGTGATTGTTGAGAATGTTAAAACAGGCGAACTTAGCAAGCATGAGTTTGGTGGTATCTTTATCTACGTTGGTCTGGATCCAGTATCTGATATGGTGGTAGATTTAGGTGTCACTAATGATGATGGTTGGATTATCACTGACAATAAGATGCAGACAAGTGTACCAGGTGTTTTCGCTGTAGGTGATATTCGTCACAAAGATTTACGCCAAATCACGACAGCGGTCGGTGATGGTGCCATTGCTGGTCAAGGAGTCTATCATTATATTGTTGACAACTATTAAGATTAACATTAAAACTAGAAAAGGTCCTATGAGGATGATTTCTAGTTTTTTTAGGAGGAGTGAGTGATTAAACGTTCTTTACAGGATATTATTGATTTTATTATGATTGAGGATGCGTTAAAGCCTGTTGATTTGCTTATAGTGCCTGGGACTTCTCAGACAAAGGCAATTGATCGTGCCAAATCATTGATACAACAAGGCTTTGCCGACAAAGTATTGATATCAGGTAGCATTAATCGCAAATTGGGGTCTCAGACGGAGGCTGACTACTTAGCCAACTACGCTTTGTCAATAGGTATATCACAGGAGCAATTACTACTTGAACGTGAAGCTAGAGATACTTTCGAGAATGCCAGCAATAGTGCCAAATTATGCCGTTCCTTATCTTTGGACGTTCAAACAGCTATTTTGATTTGTAAAAATTATCATGCGAGACGTGCATTACAAACGTTTGAAGAACATTTTTTGGAGAATGTTGTCTTTTTTGTCTCTCCATATCGGGATGAGAAAGAAGTATCAAAAGATAGCGTTATAGTTAATCCTGAACATCAAGATTTACTTTATCAAGAATTAGCTAAGATTGGTCAGTATCATCTCATCAATCAAAAAAGGAGGACAGATGAGTCAATTGGTTATTATTAGAGGTAATTCGGGTTCGGGTAAAAGTAGTTTAGCACAAGCTTTACAAACTTATTATAAAAATGCTTGCTTAGTGGTTTCACAAGATTTAATTCGCAGACAGTGTCTAAGTGAATTTGGCCAATCAGGGACATTGACCATTTCTTTAGTGGAGCAGATGGCACGTTTTGGTTATGAGAATGATTTGATTGTCATCTTAGAAGGGTTTTATGAAAAAGATAAATATGGTGATATGTTAGAGAGACTAAGAACCTTATTTGATCATAAGACACTAGCATTTTACTATGATATTAGCTTTGAAGAGACGGTTAGGCGTCATCAAACACGTGATAAAAGGCATGATTTTACGCCAGAAGACATGAAGCGGTGGTGGAGAGATAAAGACTATTTAGAATGGGAAAATGAAGTTTTTATTACTGAGCAGATGAGCTTAGAAGAGATGACACAACTGATTATCAATCAATTAGGATGAAACAAAAGTACTTTTGCATGATCAGTTTGAAAACTTTGTGATTATTTTCTTTTATGCTATAATTAAAGTGTAAGAGTACTGGATATCCAGTGACATGATTTGGAAAGTCACACTACTTTCCTTAAAAGGAGCAATTAAATGTTATATGCTGATGATAGTTTGACGCTACATACTGACCTTTATCAAATAAACATGATGAAGGCTTATTTTGACCAAGGCATTCACAACAAAAAAGCGGTTTTTGAAGTTTTTTTCAGAAAAAATCCTTTTAGCAATGGTTATGCTGTCTTTGCTGGTTTGGAGCGCATGGTTAAATATCTTGAAAATTTGAAGTTTTCCGAGACTGATCTAGATTACCTTAAAGATTTAGGTTATAGTGAGGACTATTTAAGTTATTTACGTGACTTCAAGTTGACCTTGAGTATCAAATCAGCACGTGAAGGTGATTTGGTCTATGCAAATGAGCCAATTGTCCAAGTAGAAGGCCCCTTGGCGCAATGTCAGTTGATAGAGACGGCCTTGCTAAATATCATTAATTTTCAGACGCTTATTGCAACTAAGGCTGCTCGTATTAAGTCTGTGATTGAAGATGAGCCGCTACTTGAGTTTGGGACAAGACGTGCCCAGGAACTTGATGCGGCGATTTGGGGCACAAGAGCTGCTGTTATTGGTGGGGCTGATGCAACAAGTAATGTGCGTGGAGGTAAAATCTTTGGTATTCCTGTTTTAGGGACGCATGCCCATTCTTTTGTTCAAGCCTACGGCAATGACTACGATGCCTTTAAAGCATATGCTTCTAGCCATAAAGATTGTGTTTTTTTAGTCGATACTTATGATACTTTACGACTTGGCGTCCCCGCTGCTATCAAAGTAGCCAAAGAATTTGGCGATAAGATTCATTTCAAAGGTGTGAGGATTGACTCTGGTGATATGGCCTATCTCTCTAAAAAAGTTCGTCAGCAATTAGATGAAGCTGGTTTTCCAGATGCTAAGATTTATGCTTCAAATGACTTAGATGAAAACACCATTCTTAACTTAAAAATGCAAAAAGCAAAAATTGATGTCTGGGGCGTTGGCACAAAGTTGATTACGGCTTTTGATCAACCTGCACTCGGAGCTGTTTATAAAATTGTGTCCATCGAGGATGATAACGGCAAGATGCGTGATACGATTAAATTGTCTAATAATGCCGAGAAAGTTTCAACACCGGGTAAAAAACAAGTTTGGCGTATTACTAGTTTGGCTCAAGGTAAATCAGAAGGTGATTATATCACATACACAGATGTTGATGTGAATGCTTTAGATGAAATTTACATGTTCCATCCGACCTATACCTATATCAATAAAACTGTTCGCAACTTCAATGCTGTCCCACTTCTTATTGATATCTATGTAGATGGTCAATTGGTCTATGATTTACCAAGTTTATCAGAAATTCAAGCATATGCTAAGAGTAAAAAAGATGCTCTGTGGGATGAGTATAAACGCATCTTAAACCCACAATTGTATCCGGTTGATCTTGCCAAAGATGTTTGGCAAAATAAAATGGATCTTATTGACCGTGTACGTAAGGAAGCCTATGCTAGACAGGATGAGATTTAAGGAGATTTAAATGACATTGCAAGAGACTATTATTAAGCAGTTGGGGGTTTTACCAGTTATTGATCCTGAACAAGAAATTCGTAAATCGGTGACTTTTTTAAAGGATTATTTGAGAAAACATCCCTTTTTAAAAACCTATGTCCTAGGTATTTCAGGAGGTCAAGACTCAACTTTAGCAGGTCGTTTGGCTCAATTAGCTGTTGAGGAATTACGTGAAGAGACAGGTGACGATAGCTATCGTTTTATTGCTGTGAGACTGCCCTATGGCGTTCAAGCTGATGAAGACGATGCTCAAAGATCTTTATCGTTTATCAAAGCAGATGAGGTCCTCACAGTTAATATCAAGGAAGCTGTTCAGGCTACTGTCCAAGCTTTATCATTAGCAGGTCAAGAAGTGACAGATTTTAATAAAGGTAATATTAAAGCCCGTCAACGTATGATTGTGCAATATGCTATTGCAGGTGATAGGCAAGGTGCAGTTATTGGCACTGATCATGCTGCTGAAAATGTTACAGGCTTCTTTACTAAATTTGGTGATGGTGCTGCTGATGTGTTGCCACTATTTAGATTGAATAAACGTCAAGGTCGTCAAATGTTAAAAGCTTTGGGAGCAGAAGAGGCACTCTATCAAAAAGTCCCAATTGCTGACTTAGAAGAAGAAAGACCAGGACTAGCGGACGAATCTGCTTTGGGAGTTACTTATCAAGAAATTGATGACTATCTTGAAGGTAAAGTGGTTTCTTCAGAAGGACAAACAATTATTGAAAACTGGTGGCGTAAAACAGAGCACAAACGTCATTTGCCAATTACTTTATTTGATGATTTTTGGAGATAGAGATTTTTTTGCAGATGTATCTGCCATAAAGTATCATGAAATAACTATTTTGACTACGATTGTTTATTTCTCTAAACTCTCTTTGTCATAGGATTATAGGCTCATTGTCAACTGTAGTGGGTAAATGAAAAGCTAACATCTAGAGAGAATCACATTGGTTCTCTCCTTTTTGATGTTCAAAACAATCAAAATCCTTCTTTTAAAGTTGTCATCTTTTGGAATCCAAAGGTATTTTGTTTAATAACTTTGACACGGTTTCTGACAGTTCTATGATAGCGTGGAGAGTGATTCCGAATAGCTGTCTTAGTTTGATCGTCAAGAATAGCGATAATCTTCTCAATGAGTTGATAACAGAAATCTGGTGATTTTTCTTGACTAGAGAAGTCTCAGCGGCAGCTATTTTTCTGCAGTCATGGCAGCGAAATCGGCGCTTTCTCAATCGAATGAGTGTCTTGTATCCGGCACATTCTAGATAAGGTATTTTGGATGCTTTCTGGAAGCCGTATTTAGCCATTTGACCTTGACAATGGTGACATTTTGGGGCGGGATAGTCCAGTTTAGCGATGATTTCCTTGTGGGTCCTAGTGTCCACAATCTCCAAGAGAGTGATATTAGGGTCTTTTATTCCGAGTAGGTTTGTGATAAAATCCTCGCTTTTTATTCCATATGAGCCTTTCTAATGATAGTTTTGTCGCTTTTCATTATAGGACATATGGGACTTTGTTGATACTCAAAAGGCCCTATAATCTCTATGGTGGAGTTACCCACTACAGTCTTATAGAGCCACTATTGTTCATAGAAATTGGTCGTTTTCAGAGTTTGATATTTGATGAGTATAAAAATATAAACTAAAAAAATTAACCCATACTCTCAATATGAGACGTTGGGTTAATTTTTTTATAAGAGATTGATTAACCTACTTTAGATAAGTATCAGTTGCTTGTTGATATTCAGCACAGGAGGTTTATTGGGTTGGCAGGATGGTAGCAAAATCGTCAAGAGCATTTATAGTTTATAGTTTAGACCAAGTTTTAGGTGTGAATAACAGTAACATCGGATAGATCTCTAAGCGGCCAGCTATCATAGCAAATGCGAGTATTAATTTAGAAAAAGGGCTAAAGATATCAAAGGTTTCCGACGTCCCAAGCATAGGCCCTATATTGTTAAATGCAGATGCAGCAGCAGAGAAAACCACCATGAAATTATTATGATCCAGAGTTAAAATGAATGTTAGAGTCATAAATAACATCAGATAGGTTGCCAAATATTTTAAAATGCTATGCTGTGTTGATTTGTCTAAGACAGTCTGATTAATATGTAGGGAGTTAATCCTGTTTGGATAGAGGGTAGACAGGGCTTGGTTACGACCAATTTTGGCGATAATTAAGCCACGTAGGACCTTGAAGCCACCAGCAGTAGAACCTGCTGAACCACCGATGAACATCAAAAACAGAAGGATAACCTGTGAGAAGAGTGGCCAAGTGGTTAAATCTAAATAACTAAAACCTGTGGTTGTAATAGTAGCTGATACTTGAAATAAACTATTTTCCAAAGCAATCCAGTTATTTGGATAAAGTCCTCCTACATTTAGGAAGATGAGCACAGTTGATACTGTCACAATGGTCAAATAAGCACGTAACTCCTCATCGCCAAAGAAAGCTTTAACCTTACGTAATAAGATGAGAAAGTAGAGGTTAAAGTTAATTCCAAACACCAACATGCCTATGGAGACCATATTGGTGACGAGAGAACTGTTATAAGCAGCGATACCTTCATTATAAACGGTAAATCCACCAGTACCAGCAGTTCCCATACCAATGATTAAGCTATCATATACAGGAAGTCCAGCTAACCAGAGGAGTAGTGTAAATAAGGCAAATAGAGCGAGGTAGATAATATAGAGGAGTTGGGCAGTATCTTTAAGCCTTGCAACAAGTTTACCAAACACTGGACCAGGTACTTCAGCTCGCATAACTTCTAGGTGGCCATTTTTACTATTATCCATAATGGCTAGAGCAAATACTAACACCCCCATACCACCTATGAGATGGGTAAAACTTCGCCAGAACATGAGTGAGGGAGATAGAACAGAAACATCAGGTAAAATGGTTGCTCCGGTAGTTGTGAACCCTGAACTAACTTCAAAAAAGGCATCAATGATTTTAGGGATTTGCCCAGAAAAGACAAAAGGCAAAGCACCGAAGAAGGACCAAAGTATCCAAACAAGAGCTACAATTAATAAGCCTTCCTTGGTATAGATATGGTAGTTTTTGGGGCGTATGAAAAATCCAAGGCTACCTAATGTAATAAGGATAGCCATAGTGGCTACTATAGCGATAAATACCTTAGGATCTTCTTGGTAGATAATTGCTACAATCATCGGGACCAGTAATAGTCCTGCTTCAATGAGAAGTAATTTTGAGAGGAGGTAATGTACCATACTTCTATTCATCGTTTACCTCTTCAATAAATCACTAATCTGGTGAACATTTTTGTTCAAGGTAGTCACAATAATCTTATCGCCAACTTGTAGCATATCATCTCCATTTGGGAATAAGGCTGCACCATTTCTAATAATAGCAGCGATTAGCACATCGTTTTTGAAATTTAATTGGGATAGGCGTTGATTAGCTAATTTGTTAGGGTCTTTGATTTCAAATTGTAAGGTTTCAATGCGGCCATTGGCGACATGGTGTAGAGCATCTAGGTTAGAATCTTGTGCATTCTTACGTCCACGAATAAAGTGCATGATGGCATCGACCGCAATACTTTTTGGAGTAACAATACTTGATGATTCATGACCTAACTTATCAATGATTTTTAACAAACTAGTACGGTTAACCTTGGTAATATTTTTTTGAACCCCTAGTTGATGTAAGAACATTGATGTAATGATGTTTTCTTCATCGACTCCAGTCAATGTCGCAACAGCGTCGTAACTTCCTGCGCTTTCTTCTAATAGGATATCTTTGGCAGTGCCATCTCCATTGACAACGTGAAGGTGAGGGAATTCTTGGCTAAACCATTCTGCACGATCCTGCTTGATCTCAATGACTTTCACTTTCACTTTAGTGTGCTGTAAGATGTTCAGGAGATAGTAGGCGACTTTACCTGCACCAATGAGTAGGAGATTATTAACGACAGTTGGTTTCATAAAATTATGAAAACGTCCCATATCAGAGCGTTGGCCAGTCACAAAAATACGATCTCCGACTTCGATGATAGCATCACCTTTTGGTATAATAATGTCTTGTTGACGTTCAATAGCACAAATAACGAGATTGTTAAATTTTTTACGGAATTGACTAAGCGACATATGACTTAGCTTGTTACCTTGAGTAATCTTAAATTCCATCAACATGACACGACCATTTGCAAAATGCTCCACAGATAAGGAATTTGGAAAATCAACTGTATTGGCAATGTGTCTGGCAGTTAGCATTTCGGGATTGACAACCATTGAAAAACCAAGAAAGTTTTTTTCTCTAAAGTAAGGGTTTGAGTATTCAGGGTTTCGGACACGGACTATCGTTTCTTTAGCTCCCATTTTTTTAGCAAGAACCGCTGAAATCATATTTACTTCATCTTTTTCAGTTAGTGCAACAAAAATATCACAGGTCGCCACATCAGCTTGTTCCAATACTTTGAAATTTGCACCGTTACCTATGATACCAACAATGTCATGACGTTTGATAGCCTGTTTCATGACAGTTTCTTTTTCTTCAATTAAGATGACATCATGGTTTTCTTCGACAAGTGAGCGGCAGAGGGCAGAACCGACCTTACCTCCACCGACAACGATAATTCTCATTTTTTACCTCCAAATATACCTACTATGATACTCTTTTTTTCAGAAATTGGCTAGTCATTAGAAGGATATCGTTTGGGATGCTGTGTTTACCTTAATGAGTTTTTTTGTGTTCTGTAGTGCCTGGAAAGACAGTCATGGAGGTGTTTTTTAACTTTAGTGTCTAAGTTCATTTTAAAATTGTCGTTGAAATATATTTTTGGAAAAATGAGTTATTTTCAAGCAATATGTATTGACATCTTTTATCAAAGTGATATACTAATAACATGTGTTCGTTGGTTTAAATCACACCTGTTATGATTTAAGTTAATGAGCCGCCATTAACCATGTTATCTGCTGAGCTTGACTCCGGGTGGCGTGGTTTTTTTATTGTCATCAGTTGAGCATAAGTGGTAAAATAGTAAGAGAGAGGTGCAAGGATGAGTATAGAACAAATGATCAAACAGCCTAAAAGGCTAATTAGGGGTAGGAACCACATTGTTTTGTTTCAGCCACAGATTCCCGCTAACACGGGTAATATTGCTAGAACATGTGCAGCGACTAATAGTCCGCTACATATTATCAAACCTATGGGATTTCCAATAGACGATAAAAAAATGAAGCGTGCGGGTCTTGACTATTGGGACAAATTGGATATTTCTTTTTATGATAGTTTAGAGGATTTCTTGTCTCAGTGTCATGGTGAGGTTCATTTGGTGACTAAATTTGCAGAAAGTACATATGCTGATGGGTCTTACAATGATGGTAGGGAGCATTTTTTTATCTTTGGTCGTGAAGATACAGGTTTACCTGAAGATTTTATGCGTGAGAATGCTGACAAGGCTATTCGTATTCCTATGAATGACGAACACGTTCGTAGTTTAAATGTGTCAAATACAGTTTGTATGATTGTGTATGAGGCGTTGAGACAACAGGCTTTTGAAGGATTAGAACTTGTTCATACTTATGAGAAAGATAAATTGAAATAGCTAGATAATTTAAATAGGTTGATCATTCTACATAGGGAATGTTAATAGGTGGTGAGTAATAGTGTAGTGCCTGTGTCTTTCATTTTACTCAACCGCCTTTTTAGAATGGTGAAACAAATTCCTTATAGTTGTTGTGTTATTACTTAACCTCATCTCCTTTAGCGTTTTCGTTGTCAGAATGATTTTTTTTTGTTATGATAGAAAGGTCTTCAGGGCAGGGTGTAATTCCCGACCGGCGGTGACTAGGTTACTAGAAGTCCGTGAGCGTAAGCTGATGTGGTGTGATTCCACAACCGACAGTAAAGTCTGGATGGGAGAAGACGAAGAGTTTTTGGATGTCATCTACTCTTTGTAACTTCTTCCAATTGTCAAAATTGGAGGAATTTTTTATGTATAAGACAAGAAAAATGGCTTTTGTAGCTATTTTAGGAGCACTTTCTTTTGTGCTAATGTTGGCGAACTTTCCCCTACTACCAGGGGCAGAATTTTTGAAAATGGATTTTTCTATTTTACCGATTTTGGTTGCATTAGCCATGCTCGGTTTGAAGTCGTCTTTAGCAGTTCTCATGATTCGTAGTCTTTTAAAACTGTTATTAGATAATGGTGGTATTGGAGGTATAATTGGTTTGCCGATGAATATAGTTGCTATGTCAGTCTTTCTTTTGGCTTTTGCTTATATTTGGCAAAGACAACGTACTTGGCAACGTTTAGTTATTGCAGGTATAGTTGGAACGCTCTCTATGACAGGTGGGATGTTACTACTCAACTATATTTATGCCATTCCTGTTTACGCGACCTTTGCTCAGTTTGATATTAGGGCCATCATTGGCTTAAAGACTTACTTGTTAGGTATGGTCATTCCTTTTAATGTGTTAGAGGGGTTCTTATTTACTCTTGGTTTTGCTGTCTTAGTTTTACCGTTAAGGCCTAATATTGATCGTTGTAGGAGGTATCTATGAAGCATAGACAAGTCTATTGGACTAGAGCGTCTTTTGGATTGTTAGTATTTGTTTTTATCGGTTATGTGGTCAAATTTTATCCGCAACAGCTAGTAGCTTTTGACACAGCGTTACAAGTAGCTCTTCGTGGAGACCTACCAGACATTTTGACGGCTTTATATCGTGGGATAACTATGATTGGAAATCCAGAGGTTCAGGCTGTAACAGTTCCTCTTTTAGGAGTTGTTTTTGTCTTGAAAAAATGGAAATCCGAAGCCATTTGGCTAGCGGTTAATGGTATTTTGGCAGGAGTGTTAATTTTAGCTTTAAAACCAATCTATGCTCGTCCAAGACCATCTATACAGCATTTGGTTGAAGCAGGGGGGTTCTCGTTTCCGAGTGGTCATTCCTTAGGAGCGATGCTCATCATTGGCACGTTGATTATTATAGTATACCAACGTTTGAGGGAAGGTATGGCTCGCCAACTTGTCTTGCTATCTTTGGGCTTGTTGATTACCTTGATTGGTTTGTCTCGGATTTATCTCGGTGTACACTACCCAAGTGATGTTTTATCAGGTTTTTTACTTGGTTACTCACTGCTAAATATTGGTTTTCCAATCTATGATCAAAAACGTTTTGAATGGCGTTTTCAAAGCAAGCAAAAATAATTTACATGATCAACTATCCTAAAGCTACTCTTTTTGAAAGATGGTAAACTAAGGTTGATACGAATGTTTTTAGTTGCTTCGTTTTGAAGTGATATGTTGTCCTTGATACTGCAACAAAAAGTAAAATGTACCATGTTATTAGGGATTACATGTCTGAAATGCTACTTACGTTAATTAAAAGGGAAAATTGTATGTTCTGATCATACAATTGATAAATGAGATGATAGATTCTGAGGCTGAGAGGTTTTAGTAAAAAAATCGTATCTTCAACTATCAAATCAAATAAGTATAAAGTAAGAGTTGGACATTTTTCCAGCTCTTTTATTTTATTGTTTAGTCACAATAGATTTGGACTTATGTTAACAGTGATATTCTATATATGAAAACGCTATACAATTTTTGTTGACAAATTTTTGTTTTAGTAGTATAACGAGATTGTTTATAGGCATAAGTCTAACAAGAAAGAAGTAGTTGATTATGATTTTGAAAAAAAGATTAGTGGCTATCGGCATTTTGCTGATTGCAATGAGTGTGGGTTTACTTTTTGTTTTTCTAAGATTTCGTCAGTCAATGACTTTAAAAATAGTGGATAATTATAAAATGGCTATTTGGGATCGTGATAAAATAGCTGTGTTTGATGATGATGATTTAAATGACTTTAAAGGTTATATCACTAGAAAAGACAACCATATCTATTTTAAAGATAGTTTTTCGGAAACGGAGTCCTATTCAACTGCAAAAACAAAGGATTCACCAGATTTAAAAAGATATGTATCTAAAATCAATAAGGATGATTTAAGTGAGACCTTTAAATTAGCTGAAGGAAATGATGCTTACGCATCAATAACAGATGGTGATTATTTATATGCAACTGCTGTCTTTACTGATAGAATTGAATTTTATAAATATGATCATCATTTAGACGTTGTCACTAATGTTACGATGAAGAATGATGGTCAGTTAAATGCTAGTCAACAATTTGTTATTGTAAATGATTATTTATATGTTTTAGTAAGCTCATTAGATTTATCGACGCAAGTTCCTAATACAGAAATTTGGAAAATGGATAAAGAATTTAACCTAGTTGACAAGTATAACTTAGACGAAACATCAGCTTATATGAGAATGGTTAACGTCAATGATGTATTGTATATTTTGGAAAAATTTAATGGGAACAATGCTAATGGGGAATATCAATCAGGAAATAAAGTATTGGTTTTTGATTTGAAGAATCAACAAAAGGATTATATCGTTATTCCTGATAAATATCCTAGTCATATTCACTATGATATTAAAAATAATAATTTAATTATAGAGAATGACGGGTTTTATAATGATGACTATTCATTTACTACTATCAATTTGGACAATTTAGAACAAGGAATTGTGAATCTTGAAGGATTTAGTAAAGAACAGTATTCTTCTCCTTATTTTACATGTAAAGATAATAGCTACTATTTTTTATTTAATAATGCTCTTGTTAAATATGATATTAGTGATAACAACAAAACGGTTATTAATCTCGAAAAGTATAAAATAAGCGACGCACATTATTTGATTGTTAAATAGTTTTTAAAACTTACAGCGAGCGAAAGCTCGTTTTTTAGCTTATCTAAGTTTCAAAGAGTCATACAGCTCTAGTCTTAAAAGTAGATAAACTGAGCAAAGCAAAGCGATAAATCATCTATCTTTTCTCTCAAATCAACTGTTTTTTGAGCGTGATTTTACCATAATAGATATAGAGTCATCAATACTTTTGTAAAATATGCTACAATAAGATAAAGAAAGTTAGGAAAAGAGAGGTTTAATATGCAACGCCCAATTCACTTGTCTCATGCTTTTTTAGCTGAAGTTATTGATTCTCAAGCCATAGCCATTGACGCGACAATGGGAAATGGGAATGATACTCTTTTTTTAGCTCAAAGAGCTAAGACAGTTTATGCTTTTGATATTCAAGAACAAGCTCTGATGACAACGCAAGAGCGGTTAGTTGAAGCTGGTTTGACTAATGTTCAACTGCATTTATTAAGTCATGCTGATTTGGATAGTGTTGTGAGACAACCTGTGAGAGCGGCAATTTTTAATTTAGGTTACCTTCCTAGTGCAGATAAGGCTATCATCACACAAGCTCAATCAACGTTAACAGCGATAAGGAAAATTTTGAAATTACTTGAGGTTGGTGGTCGAGTTTCTATCATGATTTATTATGGTCATGAAGGAGGTGGTGAGGAAAAAGATGCCGTTCTCAACTGGGTTAGTCAACTGGACCAGCGTTTGTTTACAGTTATGCAATACAAACCTCTTAATCAAATCAATACCCCCCCTTTTTTGGTCATGATTGAAAAAATAAAAGAATCTGACAATGATAGAGTCATTCAATAGCATCTGTTCCATCTGATATTATTGAAATCTTAATCGTTAGCAACAAAAGTTTCTAAAAATATGGTATAATAAAAAAATATTAAAAATGAGGAGATTTTTTAAAAATGGAAGACCCTGGTAGTCAGTCCTTATTGTTACAGTTTGTATTACTATTAGTCCTGACCTTGTTCAATGCTTTTTTCTCGGCAACAGAGATGGCACTTGTATCTCTAAACCGTTCACGTGTTGAACAGAAAGCAGAAGAGGGTGACAAAAAATACAGTCGCCTATTAAAAGTTTTAGAAGAACCTAATCATTTTTTATCAACCATTCAAGTTGGTATTACTTTGATTACGCTTTTATCTGGTGCGAGTTTGGCGGATTCGCTGGGACATCATATTGCTAGGTGGTTTGGAAGTGTTCCTTCTGCTAAGACGATAGGCTCAATTATAGCGATGCTTTTTCTGACCTATATCTCTATCGTTCTGGGAGAGCTTTATCCAAAACGTATTGCCATGAATTTAAAGGAAAACTTGGCTGTTTATGCTGCTCCAGTTGTTGTTTTTATAGGGAAAATTGTTAGTCCATTTGTCTGGTTATTATCAGCTTCAACAAATTTATTAAGTAGAATAACACCGATGAATTTTGATGATGCTGATGAGCAGATGACGCGAGATGAGATTGAGTATATTTTGACTAAGAGTGAAGCAAGTCTTGATGCTGATGAGATTGAAATGCTTCAAGGTGTTTTCTCGCTGGATGAGATGATGGCACGAGAAGTCATGGTTCCTAGAACGGATGCCTTTATGATTGATATCAATGAAGATCCTAAAGAGACATTACAACTCATCTTAAAGCAGAATTTTTCTCGAATTCCTGTTTACGAAGAGCACCGTGATAATATTATTGGTATTATCCACACAAAAATTTTGCTAAAACATGCTTATCAAGTTGGTTTTGAACAATTAAATTTCCGCCGTATTATTCAAGAACCATTGTTTGTTCCGGAGACGATATTCATTGATGATCTGTTGACCAATCTACGTCAGTCACAAAAGCAAATGGCGATTTTGTTAGATGAATATGGCGGTGTTGCGGGTCTTGTTACTCTAGAGGATCTCCTCGAAGAAATCGTTGGTGAGATTGATGATGAAACAGACCTAGCTGCTGAATCTGTTCGTCAGATTGATGAAAATATCTACATTGTTCAGGGAACAATGACCATTAATGAATTCAACGACTATTTTGAAACAGAATTAGAAAGTGATGATGTTGATACCATTGCTGGCTATTACTTGACAGGTGTAGGGATTATTCCAAGTCAGGAAGTGAAAGAGACTTATGAAGTTGAAACCAAAACAAGTTGTATTCAATTAATCAATGATAAAGTCAAAAATGGTCGTGTGACCAAGTTGAAAGTTATCATAAAACCTATAGAGGAAGTTATAGAACAAGAGTAGCTGTTCTTTAGCAATAGATGTTACTATACTGTATCTGCTAATGTGGTTTGGGTAAAATCCTGTAAGGTTTTAGTGAATTTACGAATAGTCATTTAGTACAGCAGTAGATTGGAAATTCAAAGTAAGAATAGACCAAAAATCGTTTTTTATGATATCACGATTTTTGGTCTATTCTTTTCGCCTCTTTTCTACCATTTGTCAAGTATATCAAGTTTTTAAGTTAGACAATAAGACAAGGCAGAGGCTATTTTTCGACAACTGTCTTGTTTTTGACACTTATTTTGTTATAAAAGGTATACAAAAACAACACTTTATTTTGTGAGTTTTGGGATAAGGTGTTACCATAATATGGCATAGTTAACTTTATGGATTTTTGGCTAAATGCCAATTGTACAGTTTATTATGCATAATGAGCTAGTATATTATCCTGATGAGGTGAGGCACTGTATGGAGGTAATCGTATGTGGTTAAGTCAAAGTCATCACTATAGACATGTTTAGTCCTTACTATAAACTAGCCAAACAACTCTCGCTCTCTCATTTTCAAGCTCAGGCTGAAACAGTCTATCCCCAGACTGTTTCACTCCCTAACGCTAAAATTGTCCTTGATCGCTTTCACATCGTCCAACACATGAGCCGCGCTATGAACCGACTACGTGTCCAAGTCATGAATCAATTTGACAGAAAATCGCAGGAATACAAGACGCTCAAACGTTACTGGAAGTTGATTCAGCAGGATAGCCGTAAACTCAGCGATAAACGCTTCTATCGCCCGACTTTTTCGCATGCACTTGACGAATAAAGAAATCCTCGCTAAGATACTTGACTATTCTCAAGAACTTAGAGAACATTACGAACTCTATCAATTACTTCTCTTTCACTTCCAAGAAAGACAGACTGAGCATTTCTTTGACCTGATACATGAGACTCTGCCAAAGGTGAATCCTATCTTTCAGACGGTCTTTAGGACCTTTTTGAAAGACAAGGACAAGATTATCAACGCCCTTGAGCTTCCCTATTCAAATGCCAAACTTGAGGCGACAAACAACCTCATCAAAGTCATTAAACGAAATGCTTTTGGATTCAGAAAGATGACAACTTTAAAAAAAGGATTTTGATTGCCTTGAACATCAAAAAGGAGAGAACCAATGTGATTCTCTCCAGATGTTAGCTTTTCATTTACCCACTACAGTTGACAAAGAGCCATTAAGCTTAGAAGATAGTCTTATCCACTCACTTGTTATTCGGAATATAAAGTATCAGTTTTGTTATCAGATTCTTTATGATCAGAATTGCTATCTGTTTCAGTAGATGTTTCTTCTGTTTTAGTTTTGTCTTTGTCAGATGTATTTTCAGAACGATCTGTTTTTTCTTCTTCTTTTGTTGTATCAGTTGTTTCGGGTACGTAAGTAACTTCAGGTTGGTAGTAACTAGTATTATAGGTACCATTGAGGTATAATAAACCGCCGTTACGGTATAAGCCACTAGGCATTACCCAATCTTCATTATAGCCACCTGTGAGGTAGAGCATCATTGTACGATAGACCTGATTTGGAATGTTTAAGCTGTTCCCATAAACTGGTGTCATACGGTTAGTGTAACCACCCCAAACAGCCATGGCATACTGCGGTGTTATTCCAACAAAAGTCGAGTCAGGAGCCATAATGCCGACAACACTATTATAAATACCGGTTGTAGCTTCAATTTGAGTTAATTGTTCTTCGGTATAGTTAGAAGTACCTGTTTTACCACCTTGGTTAACTCCCGCGATGTATGCTTCAGTACCGGTACCGTATGTGATCGCAGCTCTTAGCATATCTGTCATCATATAGGCTGTGGTTTCCTTCATAGCACGTTTACCATCTGGATCATAGTTAATGACAGTACCATCGGCAAATTCGATTTTATTAATGTATTGGGGCTTATAGTAAATGCCACCGTTAGCAAAAGCAGCATAGGCAGCGGCCATTTTTTCGCTACTTGCACCATACTTGCTATCATTGCTACTTGTATTACTTGAGATAGCATTGGCATAAACCATTTCAGGGTACTGAATGCCGAGACTATTTAAGAATTTATGAGCTTTTGTGAGACCAGCAGCTTCAATAGCACGTACAGCAGGTATATTCCGAGACTGCATAATAGCTGTTTGCATGGTCATCCAACCATAATATTGTCTATCCCAGTTGTATAGTTGAGTAGTAGTTCCTGGCCAATAATATATAGAGTCATTCAAAGACTGAGCTGTTGATGTATAAGCACCACTTTCGATAGCTGGTGCATAAGCGGAGATAGGTTTCATCGTTGACCCCCAGTCACGGTCAGTAAGAACTGCTTGGTTAGTACCAAATGAAACATCTTCTGCTTGTTTGCGTCCACCAAGTTGTGCAATAACATGGCCATTTGTGACATCAATGATAGTTGATGCCACTTGGAATTCATCATCAGGATAATAGATATAATTGTCTGAATTATAAACATCCCAAAGATATTGTTGTGTAGGCGTATCAACGTTAGTGTAAACTTTTAAACCAGCTGAGAAAATATCTACTCCAGCTTTGTCACCAACTTCCTCAATAACTTGTTTGAGGTAATTATCCATATATTTGGGATAGCTAATTTTGCTGGTGAGTGCTTGCAGACCGTCTGTGACAGGCGTAGCAATAGCTGTTTCATACTCTTCTTGTGTAATGTACTCATGTTTTAGCATTTGAGTTAAAACAGTATCCCTACGTTGTTGAGCTAATTCGGGTTGAGTATAGGGGTCATATTGACTAGGAGCTTGGGGAATACCAGCCAGTAAGGCGATTTGAGCAATTGACAGATCAATCAAATCTTTTCCGAAGTAAGATTTTGCAGCGGTCAGCATGCCGTAATTACTATTACCCATGTACACTTTATTGATATAGAAAGTCAGGATTTCTTGTTTAGTGTACTGTCTTTCCATTTGTAAAGACATCCAAGCTTCTTGCGCTTTTCGTTTTAAGGTTTGGTCAGATGAATTCGTTGAAAAATAAGCTAATTTAATAAGCTGTTGATCAAGTGTTGAGCCACCCTGTGTAGTATCATTTGTTAAATTATGCCAAGCTGAGCCAATTATACGGTAGATATCTATACCTCGGTGCTGAAAGAAACGGTGGTCTTCAATTGAAATAACGGCATTGACCAAGTTGACAGGAATACTATCCGCAGTAACACTTTCGCGTTTTTCAGAACCTAAGTCAGCAATCAAATTATTGTCGCTATCGTAAATAAGGCTCGAACTCGAGGCTTTGAGTTGTTGTTCTGAAAGTTCAGGTGCTGAACTAGCGTACCAGGTAAATAATAATGCTCCTGCTGCTACAGCTAAAATTATGACGCTTAGCACTATACCAACAATATATTTTAAAATAGTTATGAGTGTTTTTTTATTGATAAGAATCACCACCTAAAAAATTTTGATCTATAATATCTAAATAAGGAATTTGAGGAAAAACAGAGTCTAAAATGCGAAAGCCATATTCCCTAATGTAGGTCAAAGGCATAGATTTATTACCTTTGTCGATGTTATAAAAAGTAATTAAATGTTTTGCAGGCAATAGATAAGTTTCTTTTAAACTAGAAAAATGCAACAAGACAAAACAGATACCTTTTTGAATCAATACGTGTGCCATGTGGTCGATCTGATGTTTATGAAAATTCTTCATAGGCATGGCCGTTTTTTGACGTGTTTCTTTTGCTTCAAAATCGATATAGTGGCCTTTGTAAACACCAGAGTAGTCCGTTGTGGAAGCTTGTCTAAAATAGGCTTCTACAATTTTAGCACGACTTCTTTTAGGGTAATCAACCTTAACAATCTGTACTGGAGTAGGCTTTTTGTGAATCACCGCAATACCGTGGGCTAGATAGTATTCGTTTGTGGCATTAATAGCTGTTTCAAAGGACATACCACGATTAGCGAAATCTATAGTTTGTTCCTTTTGTTTTATGTCTTGTCTTTGCCGTTTAATCCCATTGGGATAATTGACCATAAATCTCCTTAATAAACTTATTTATGATATGATAGATACAGTAATTTATATTATACCACAAAGTAGAAAAGGATATCAATTGATGACTACCATTCTTGTAGCAGGTTATCAAAATAGTGACTTAGGGATTTTTTCGGACAAAGACCCTAAGATTGAGATAATACGAAAAGCCATTCGCAAACATTTAGTCTCTTTTTTAGAAGACGGAGTGACTTGGTTTATTTTAATGGGAAATCTTGGTTTTGAATTTTGGGTTTTAGAGGAAATTAAGGCGTTGAAAAGTGAAGGATACGAGTGTAATATCGCAACAGTGCTTTGTTTTGAATCACATGGACAGCATTGGAATGACTTAAATCAGGAAAAGTTAGCCCAATTTAAACAAGTTGACTTCCTAAAAACATGTTTTACAGCCTATGAACATCCTGGACAATTTAAAGCATATCATGATTTTTTGTTAGTTAATTCTGATGGTGCTTTTGTGTTTTATGATGAAGAACACCCAACAAAATTTTCATTTTTGTATCAGAAAATGACACAACACAAAAATTACTCTATAACCGTTCTCAACTATGACGAATTAAATGACATCGCTAGTGAAATGGATTAGAATAAAAATAAAGTAATTACTTGCATTTGCTTTTGTTTTTCTGTATCATAGATATGGTGAATAGAGCCACTATTTAGTATGACATGTTGGAGAAAAAGAATGACAAGTATTATGTTAAGTCCCAAGGATATTTTTGATCAAGATTTTAAGCACAGTATGCGTGGCTATGACCGTAAAGAAGTTGATGAGTTTTTAGATGATATTATTAAGGATTACGAGACTTTTATGGCTCAGATTCAGGTCTTACAAAAAGAAAATGATGAGTTAAAAGAGCAACTTAAGGCATCAACTACTAACGAATCTCCTATGCCGCTATATCAAGACACGGATATTTCTTATGGTGGTTCATCAGTCGTATCTTCTGATTTATTAAAGCCTTCTGGTGCTGTGACTAATTTTGATATTTTAAAACGTATTAGCCGTTTGGAAAAAGAAGTTTTCGGCAAGCAAATTGTTGAGTAAGTGATTTAAATGTGCAATTTTTGGATAATCGCGTGGCATTGCCATGAGGAAAGTCCATGCTAGCACCAGCTGAGATGTTGGTAGTGTTTGTGCTAGGCGAAAAAATAAGCCTAGGGATTTACAAATTGTAAATTACGGCGGACAAAAGGGCTAAGTCTTAGGATATGTCTTAGTAGTCCTGAAAGTGCCACAGTGACGGAGTTTTTATGGAAACATAAAAAGTGGAACGCGGTAAACCCCTCAAGCTAGCAACCCAAACTTTGGTAGGGGCATGGGATAGCTGGAATCAGGAACAGTCTATCCTGACTGCAGAGCAGTAGACAGATGATTATCGAAGAAGGCAGCACCTAGTGTCTTTGGAACAAAACATGGCTTATAGAAAATTGCATAATAGGTGGGCTAGCTTGAAGCTAGCTTTTATTGTAAAAGTGTCTGCTGAAACTTGTTTCTCAATTATATACTAACTAGAAAAAGGAATTTATGAAAAAAACATTTAAGTTAGTCGCGACAGCGGCAGCTGGCTTAGAAGCTGTGGTTGGCAAAGAAATTCGCCAACTAGGGCTAGACTGTCAAGTTGAAAATGGTAAAGTCTTATTTGAGGGTGATATCAAAACAATCGCTAGGACGAATTTATGGCTTCGTGCAGCTGATAGGGTTAAGATTATTGTTGGTAGTTTTAAAGCCTCTACATTTGAAGAACTTTTCCAAGGGGTATTTGGTCTAGATTGGGACAATTACCTCCCTTTAGGCTCAGCCTTTCCTATTAGTAAGGCTAAATGTGTTAAGTCAAAACTTCATAATGAACCTAGTGTTCAGGCAATCACTAAAAAAGCCGTTGTTAAAAAACTTCAAAAACACTATCACCGACCAGAAGGCGTTCCTCTCATGGAAAACGGGCCAGAATACCGTATAGAAGTGTCCATTTTAAAAGATATAGCAACGATTATGATTGATACGACAGGTTCGAGTTTATTTAAACGTGGCTATAGAACAGAAAAAGGTGGTGCACCTATCAAGGAAAACATGGCAGCTGCCATATTGCAATTGACCAATTGGTTTCCAGATAAGCCATTGGTTGATCCAACATGTGGTTCAGGAACATTCTGTATTGAGGCAGCGCTCATGGCGATGAATATTGCTCCTGGATTCAATCGTGATTTTGCCTTTGAAACTTGGTCTTGGGTTGATAAAACTATCGTTCAACAAGTGCGTGATGAGGCAGAAAGTAAAGCTAACTATGATATTAAGCTTGATATTTCTGGTTACGATATCGATGGTCGTATGGTTGAGTTAGCAAAGAGAAATGCTGAGGAAGCGGGGCTTTCAGGTGTTATTCAATGGAAACAGATGCGCTTGCAAGATTTTCGAACTGACAAAATTAATGGTGTGATTGTTTCGAATCCACCGTATGGGGAGCGTTTACTGGATGATAAAGCAGTGGACGTCCTATATCAAGAGATGGGACAAACGTTTGAACCGTTAAAAACATGGAGTAAGTTTATCCTGACCAGTGACGAAGCATTTGAACAAAAATTTGGTCAGTTAGCTGATAAAAAACGTAAATTGTACAATGGTACATTAAAAGTCGATTTATATCAGTATTTTGGTGAACGCGTTAAACGCTCACTTCATTAACATCTATTTTAATGACGACAAAGTTGAATAAAAAAGAGGAAATCAAATGTCAAAAAATCAAGAACATACGAAACATAGATCAAGTTTAAATTTCGAAGAAGCGAAACAAATGACTATTGAGGAAGCAGTTCGTAAGGATAACCATCTCAAAGTAGGGATTACGGACGACGATAGTGTTTTAGATCGTTATATTAAACAACATCGAGAGGAGATCGGTTCAAAAAAATTTGAAACACAGACGCTCAATTTGGACACAAAAGCCCTAGATGACTTTATAAAAAAACAACGTGAATCTGTTGATGAGTTGATTTTGTCAGAAGAATCTGATCATATTGTAGAACCAGTTAAATCAGAGGTACCATTGGCTACTCCTGTGGTCGACACCCCGAAAGAATCAGAGGCTATTCCAGACGCTATTTTATTAGGTGCTACTGATCCAGTTGTTAAACCATTCTATAAGAAACGTGGTCTTCTGATTGCCGCTTTAGTAGCTTTTTTAGTAGCTATTTTTGGTGGAGGTTACCTCTTATCGCAGAATTTATGGAATAAAAATCAAAATCAAGAGACAGAAACTTCCAAGATTGAACCAATAAAACAGGACACTCAGGAACAGGTATCTTCAGCTGATAAAAAAGCTTTCGATGACTTATACGCGACTTTCTTTGTTGACTCAGAAAAAACGCAATTGAAGAATGATCAGATGGATCGTTTAGCGGAATTACAGGAAAAATTAGACGTTCTTAAGGGAACGAGTGCTTATGATGATGCGAAATTGCAGTTTGATCGTTTGAGTAAGCAAATGACAGCTCTCAAAGCTATTAATGACCAATTTAATAGTCCAGTGATTGTCGATGGTGCAAAAGTTGAAGCAGTTGTTCTTGAAAATGCTGATTTTGATCGTTTGGGTTCAGATGTTCTTAGTACAGGAAATGCCCATTTGGATAATTTGATCCAGTCTGCTATTTCAGAAGGTCGTAAGCAAAAAGCAGACATGGCTCAAAATCTTGCCCAAGCAGCCCAAGTTTCTGTTCCTGCTCCAGTAGACACTAGTGCTGCGGTTGTTGCACCTGCACCTGTAGAACAGCCGTCTTACCAGGTAGTTGTACCAGAGCCTAGCCAGACAGTTGTTAATTATGGTATAACTAATTATGATCCATCAATTTTACAACGCCATCTTAGTCGTGTCCCTTATAACCATGATGTAATTGCTGATAGTACTAATCCAGCATGGCAGTTTAATGAAGGCGTGTTGGAACGTATTTTAGATACTTCAAGAGCACGAGGTTACATTACAGGTAACGATTTTATTCTTGAGCGAGTTAATATTATCAATGGTAATGGTTACTACAACATGTTTAAGCCAGATGGAACTTATCTCTTCTCTATCAATGCTAAAACAGGTTACTTTGTTGGTAACGGTAGAGGATATGCAGATGCTCTAGATTATTAAACATACTATTAGTCAGAGAGGTAGTGATGATGTCATCCTACCTTTTTGATGTGTCACAGTTGAGACGTAGTGTGTTTTTCAAATTTTAGATACTATGAATTATCGGTTTTGTTTGAATGCGATTGCAAAAAGTTAAAGTCTTGTATTTTTTAGATTGTGAAATATCCGTTATTATGTTAAAATTAAAGACGGTTGTAAAACCTAAAAAATAATATTGAGGTGGAGAATGCTAATAACCAACATTGTATTAGCAGTCTGCTCTATTCTCATTGGTTTGGTCATAGGTTATGTAGTTATTTCTAGTCGTTTAAAATCGACGAAAGAAGCTACAGAGCTAACTCTTCTTAATGCTGAGCAGGATGCTGTTAATATGCGTAGTCAAGCTGAACTTGACGCTGATAGCATTAGACAGACAGCACAACGTGAAAGTAAGGCTTTTCAAAAAGAATTGCTTTTAGAAGCTAAAGAAGAGGCTAGAAAATATCGCGAAGAGATTGAAAAAGAGTTTAAGTCTGAAAGACAAGAGTTGAAACAAATGGAAGCACGCTTAACAGAACGTGCGTCTTCTCTTGACCGTAAAGATGAAAATTTATCAAGCAAGGAACAGTCGCTTGATAGTAAAGAACAAAGTCTGACTGATAAATCTAGACATATTGATGAGCGTGAGCAAAAGATTGCTGAACTCGAAGTTCAAAAAGAAGAAGAATTAGAGCGTATTTCGTCACTTAGTGCCGATGAGGCAAAGGCTATTGTCCTTGAAAAGACAGAGAAACAACTAGCTCATGAGATTGCTACTCGGATTAGGGAAGCCGAGAGAGAAATTAAGGATCGTACGGATAAGACTGCGAAAGATTTACTAGCACAAGCTATGCAACGTATGGCTGGTGAGTATGTAACCGAGCAGACGATTACGACTGTTCATTTGCCAGATGATAGCATGAAAGGACGTATCATTGGTCGTGAAGGTCGTAATATTAGAACTTTAGAAAGTCTGACTGGTATTGATATTATTATCGATGATACACCAGAGGTTGTTGTTTTATCAGGATTTGATCCTATTCGTCGCGAGATTGCACGCATTACATTAGAAGCTCTTATTCAAGATGGTCGTATCCACCCTGCTCGTATCGAAGAGTTGGTTGAGAAACATCGTTTGGAATTGGATAATCGGATTAGAGAATATGGTGAGGCTGCTGCTTATGAAATTGGTGCCCCGAATTTACATCCTGATTTGATTAAGATTATGGGACGTTTACATTTTCGAACGTCATATGGTCAAAATGTTCTTCGTCATTCGATTGAAGTTGGAAAACTTGCCGGTATTATGGCCGGTGAACTAGGTGAAAATGTTGACTTGGCACGTCGTGCAGGTTTCCTACATGATATGGGTAAAGCCATTGACCGCGAAGTTGAAGGCAGTCACGTTGAAATTGGTACAGAATTTGCTCGTAAATATAAGGAACATCCAGTTGTCGTTAATACAATTGCAAGTCATCATGGCGACGTTGAAGCTGAAAGTGTTATTGCTGTTCTTGTTGCAGCAGCGGATGCCTTAAGTTCAGCCAGACCAGGTGCTCGTAATGAGTCAATGGAGAATTACATCAAACGCCTACGCGATTTAGAAGAAATTGCTACAAGCTTTGAAGGTGTTCAAAATAGCTTTGCTTTGCAAGCTGGTAGAGAAATTCGTATTATGGTGCAACCTAAGAAAGTTTCTGACGATGAAGTGACGATACTAGCGCATAAGGTTAAAGAAAAAATTGAAAATAACCTTGATTATCCAGGTAATATTAAGATAACAGTAATTAGAGAGTTACGTGCTATTGATTACGCTAAGTGATTTTTACCAAAAACAGATTGACTGATGAAAGAAGCTGGGACAGAGTACCCAGCTTCTGATGTTTATATTGCATTTTCAAATTATAGCAAAGCTAGTTATAGATAATACAACTATTTATGTGTTCATGAGGATTGGTTCTTGTTGCTGCGGCAGTTGAGTAGGGATAATAAACATTATCGAAGGGAGTGTTAAATAGCTTGAAAAAGATAGTTTTAGAGATGATTGACTTAACCTTAACAGGTGTTTTGCTTGGTTCACTTATAGGCGTTGTTGTTTCTTTATTCGGACAAATGATTGTCTGGTTGGGTTCTGTTCGAGATACAAGTAGTTTAAACTTTATCGTTTTTCTCCCCGTAATTGGTGTAATGATTATTCTACTGTATCAGCAATTTCTTAGTCAGTCAAAAGTGGGATTAGAGCTGATATTTGACCTTGCTAACGACAAAGCTAATCTGCCAATCAGCTATTTCTTAATTATTATGACTAGCTCCTGTTTGACACATCTATTTGGCGGTAGTGCAGGCCGTACAGGAGCAGCAATCCAGATTGGTGCTTCCTTGGCTTACTTCTTTTATCCTTACGTCCAGTCTTATTACAAAACATCTCAACTGTTTGTCTTTGCAGGTTTAGCTGCTGGTTTTGCGAGTTTATTTCAGTTACCATTCGCTGCTCTTAGCTTTGCATTAGAGATTCTACCTTGGAAAAACGTAACAAAACAAACATTTTTTGTGGCTTTTGTAGCTAGTCTGACAGCTGGATTTGTATCCTACTTTTGTGGTTTGATACCATACAGATATGAATTGCTTCACGTTTATAAATTCAATCTTCTTCATTTAGGACAATTAATCATATTAGGTCTTTTGTTTGGACTTGTCGGTAATTTATTTGCTATTTTGATGACGCAATTTAAAAAGTTTATTCCAAGATATTTACCGAATGCTTACTGGCGTATCTTTGTTCTATCTTTTATTTTGGTAGGTGTCATTTCATATTTTAATGGGCGGTATTCTGGTCTTGGAAGTAGCTTGATACCTTTAGGAAAAACAGACGATGTTTTAGCATATGATTGGTTTTTTAAATTGGTGTTGACAGCCCTTACGATATCTATTGGTTTTCAGGGAGGTGAAGTGACCCCTTTGTTTGCTATTGGTTCTACATTCGGTGCTGCTCTATCTGGTTGGATAGATTTACCAACAGAATTAGTCATTGCACTAGGGTATCTGAGTGTCTTTGCTAGTGCAACGAATACTTTTTGGACCCCTCTTTTGCTAAGTTTAGGGATTTTTGGTCCTTATCATGTTATGGATTTTCTGATAACGCTGAGCATCTCATATTTTTTGACACATAATTATTCAATTTATCCTAATGAACGGCAATCTTTATGGCAAGAGTATGCTCATAGATTATTAAAAAAATAGTTTTATATCTAGACAAACCTCTATTTTTTTGATAGAATCAACATTGTGTGTAATGGACGCACATAAAACGGCTAATCCGCTGGGACGATAGACTGCTCTCAAGATTGGTAAGAGAAGGAGAATAAAAAATGAATCCATTAATTCAAAGTTTGACTGAAGGTCAACTTCGTTCAGATATCCCATCATTCCGTCCTGGTGACACTGTTCGTGTACACGCGAAAGTTGTCGAAGGAACTCGTGAACGTATTCAGATCTTTGAGGGTGTTGTTATCTCTCGTAAAGGTCAAGGCATCTCAGAAATGTATACAGTTCGTAAAATTTCTGGTGGTGTAGGTGTTGAACGTACATTCCCACTTCATACGCCACGTGTTGATAAGATCGAAGTTGTTCGTTACGGTAAAGTACGTCGTGCTAAACTTTACTACTTGCGTGCATTGCAAGGTAAGGCAGCTCGTATCAAAGAAATCCGTCGTTAATCTAGGGTTTCAACCTGAGAGAATTGGATATCTACCAATTCTCTTTTTTAATCTTGTTTTGACTTGCAATCACCTTGTAACTGATGTAAAATAGAGTTAGTTTGTTCCCTTAGTTAAATGGATATAACAACTTCCTCCTAAGAAGTAGTTGCAGGTTCGATTCCTGCAGGGAATATAAAAGAAACCTCTCGAAGCACGTTTAGGAGCAATGTGTTTTGAGGGGATGTTTTTATGCTATTTAAAGGCTATATGTTTTAGTATCAGGAAAAGGAGTGTGGTTAAATGGGTGTTAAAAAAATGCCTGGTATATTAGTTAGTTTTGCTCTTGCTATGCTTGCCTTTTTGTTGGGACAGCAATTTCCACTTGTTGGTTCGAGTGTTCTCGCTATTGTTTTGGGGATTTTACTTAAAAATAGTATTGGTATCAAAGCTAGTTGGGAGCTTGGCTTGACATACTCTGGTAAGTATTTGTTACAGCTTGCTATTATTGTTTTGGGGGCAACTTTTTCTATTAGAGAAGTCTCAGAGATAGGTTTATCGTCATTGAGATTAAGTTTACTCACTATTGCTATAGCGTTTATAGTCGCTTACTCAATGGGCCGTTATTTAAAAGTTCCTAAAAATCTGGCTATTTTAATTGGGTTCGGGACTGCTATCTGTGGAGGTTCAGCTATAGCAGCAGCGTCCCCTGTTTTAAATGCTGAAGATGAGGATATTGCCTTATCTCTATCAACGATTTTTTTATTTAATATTTTAGCTGTCTTTATCTTCCCGTTTTTAGGGCATGTCATGGCGATGTCTGATTTACAGTTTGGTCTTTGGGCGGGTACGGCTATCAATGATACCTCTTCTGTCGTTGCGGCTAGTTATAGTTATAGCACAGTGGCGGGAGATTATGCTACAATTGTCAAATTAGCAAGAGCTTTAATGATTGTACCGTCCTGTGTTTTGATGGCTATGGTTCGTGTTTATCAATCAAAACAACAACAGGTAAAAATGTCTATGGTTAGTATTTTTCCTTGGTTTATTCTTTGGTTTTTACTTGCCAGTTTGTTGTCAAGTTTTGGCTTATTTTCACCTAAGATAATTGTTATGGCAAAGAAAGTATCGCAATGTCTGATGGCCATGGCCTTGGTTGGGATAGGTTCAAAAGTATCATTGGAGACATTTAAAAAAGCTGGAGTAAAACCTTTTGTATTAGGTCTTACCACATGGGTTTCTATTGCCATCTCTAGTCTTTTATTACAATATTGGTTTTTTAACAGTTAAAGTTTTTAGTTATTAGAAAGGATGTTATGCCATCTTTCAGAAAGAAAAAAGAAAATAAAGTTGATTATATTCTAATCTTGTCCGTCTTGTTATTACTAATCATTGGTTTTTTATCTGTTTATGTATCAGTGGGTAATGATTACCCAGACAGGGTGCAAACCATACTCTTACAACAGGTTATGTGGCTAGGTTTGGGGATTTTGATTGCCTTTATAGTGATGTTTTTTACGACTGCATTTTTATGGAAAGTTACCCCTGTTTTATATCTTTTGGGTTTAGGGTTAATGTTTCTTCCCTTGATTTATTATAGTCCGGCTCTGGTTGCAGCGACGGGTGCAAAAAACTGGATTACTATTGGTTCAATGACCTTGTTTCAGCCCTCTGAATTTCTGAAACTATCGTATATTTTAATGTTAGCGAGAGTAACGGTCTCTTTTCAAACGAAATACCCTAATCAGACTCTGAAACAAGAGTGGGGTTTACTTGGTTTATATTTGCTTGTTACCATTCCAGTAATGGTTCTATTAGCTATGCAGAAGGATTTGGGAACATCATTGGTGTTTTTAGCTATTCTTAGTGGAGTTGTTCTAGTGTCAGGTATTTCGTGGCGAATTATTTTACCTATTTTATCAGTGATTTTATCCTTTATTAGTGGGTTCTTGTTTATTTTTATCAGACCCGGAGGTAAGGAATTTTTCTTTAAATTGGGTATGGATACTTATCAGATTAATCGTATGTCTGCATGGCTCAATCCTTTTGATTTTGCAGACAGTATCGCTTATCAACAAACGCAAGGAATGATTGCCATAGGGAGTGGTGGCTTGGTAGGGAAAGGGTTCAATGTTATTGATTTGTCCGTACCTGTCAGGGAGAGTGATATGATTTTCACAGTTGTAGCTGAAAATACAGGATTTATTGGTTCAATTGTTGTCATTAGTTTATACCTAATTTTAATCTATCGTATGTTAAAAGTCACGATGAAGTCCAATAATCGTTTTTACACCTACATTTCGACAGGTTTTACGATGATGATATTTTTTCATATTTTAGAAAATATTGGCGCGTCATTAGGCGTTTTACCGTTAACTGGTATTCCCCTTCCCTTCATTTCTCAAGGTGGTAGTTCACTGATTTCTAATCTGATTGGTGTTGGCTTAGTTCTATCGATATCATATCAATACCAAGTTAATGCCATAAAGGAGTATAACTAACATTACTATGAGCTGTTTGTTTTTGGGAAATCAAACGATTATTGTTTTAAAAGGATAATAACTAGCAGTTTAATCTGACAGTTCAGAACCAACTAGTTTGATGCAGAAGATGATTGTTTAGTTAATGCTTATAAAATCCTATTGCCATTTGGTTTGGTGATAGGATTTTTAAATGTTTAAACTTCCTCTAATTTATCTTAATATTGAGCGATGATTTATCTGAAAAATCACTTATTTTTAGGCACGACAAACGCATGAAGAAAACATCGTTTTCAAATAACAGTTTCATAAACTAAGAGTGAATCCTCTGCTATACTAGAGATAGCGGAGGATTTTGTTATGAACGAGATACTAGAATTCTTAATACAT
>NZ_JBRUGW010000022.1:0-33127 GCF_053206505.1 Streptococcus fryi
ATGAGGCTTTCTAATGATGGTTTGCTTGCTTTTCATTATAGGTCATATGGGACTTTTTGATACTCAAAAGGCCCTATAATCTCTATGGTGGAGTTACCCACTACAGAAATTATAGAGCCGCTTTTTTTGCCTTTTTGTTCCTAGTTTAGTGTCATCGTATTTATAGTGATAAAAATATGGTAAAATGAGCGTATTAGCTAACCTATATTGCATTTTTCCACAGATTTAATCTATTTACAGAGAATGGGGGTTAACAATGAAAAAAGTGCTCTATGTTTTGTGTTTTTTACTGATAATGTGTCACAGCAAAGTATCGGCAGATGATGTCACCTATGATATCGTTTCTTATCAAGGAGACTTGACCCTTCATACAGATAACACAGCAACGTTTAAACAAACTGTAGTGTATGATTTTGATACAAATTATAATGGCCAATATGTTACGCTTGGAAAAGCAGGTAAGATGCCAGAAGGCTTTGATATTATAGGTGAGCCTACGGTTGTTACCTATCATAATGACGTTTGGTTTGATAATCAAGCAATCCTCGAACCTCTGTCTGATGGCTATCGTCTTAAAATCTATAATGCTGGTAAGTCTGGGGATAGGGTCAAAATTGAAGTCACGTGGCAACTTGATAAATTGTTATTTGTTCATCAGGATGTTGCAGAGTTGAAATGGATTCCTATTTCGGACTGGGATCAGGAGATAAAAACTGTTGATTTTCGAATTAGAACAGACAGAGCAGCTCTAGATCATAAACTATTTGCACATTTAGGATACTTTAGACCAGAAACCAAGGTAGTAGAAAAAGCTGGAGATTATTTTGTGGCGGCTCATGCTGTTGATGCTCAGCTTGAACTTAGAGGTTATTGGGATAGGGCTATTCTTGATAGTAGTCCAACATCATCTGATGAGGCTAAAGCTAGTATTTTGAAAGAAGAAGCAGCTATAAAGAAATATCATGTCAGACTTGGTATTTTATATCAAAAGGTGTTACCTGTAGTAACAATCGTTTTTACGACGATTGGTTCTCTGATATTTTTAAGAAGAAGTCGTCTGGTTAAGCCACCAAAAATTACTGAACGTCTTTATCAAGCTCCTGAAGACTTACCACCCTTATTAGTTGCTAAAATGGTCTATGGTGCAAGCCTTGAAGATACTAAAAATGAGATGTCTTTTGATCATATGATTCAAGCTAGTCTATTAGATTTGATGGATAGAGGTCACTTAGAGTTAAGTAAGGATGGTAAACGGTTTAAGGTAAATCAGGAAAAATCTCCTACATCACTTGATCAATCTTTGCTTTGTTTATTATTTGGAGAGTCGCAGGAGCTTGCGGTTGATGAGCTTTTTGGTCACTATTATATTGATAAGTCGATTTACAAGAAAAATGGTTTGACAAGCTCAGAATATGAAAAACAGGTTCGTCAACAAGGTCGCCAACTTAGTTTACAAATGAAGGAACACCTATCGGCTGTTGATGAAGAAGTCAGAACAGAGATCATTCGTTTAGGACAAAAAGAGAGTTTTAGACCTTTAAACAGGAAAGAGAGAACCGGGCTAAAACTAGGCTTATTGTGGCTAGGAGTACCCATTTTATTGGGAATTATAGCGGTGTTTGTTGCACTAGGGAGTGGCTGGTCAACTATAGCGGTTTTGTATGGTTTATTTCCCTGTATCATTGCTGGTCCAGTCATGGTCTATTTATTACTTTCTTATCGGTTAAGAATAAACAACGGCACATTAACACAAGAAGGGCTTGATTGTTATCGTGCATGGCAATCGTATTCTAATATGTTTAAGGACATCGATAGTTTTAATCGTGTTGATGTTGAAAGTCTAGTGGTTTGGAATCAGGTTCTTGTATATGCAGCTTTGTTTGGGGAAGCAAAGCGCGTTCAAGACTATCTTCGTGTTAACCACATTAGTCTTGCGAATCCGGCTTTAGATACTTATGTGGGAGAACGACTTTATACCCCTATAAGTCACTCACTCTATAATTATCATAATTACTCTAGTACGGCAGCTCAAGCCTCTCACTTCTCTGTATCGTCAACAGGAAGTGTCGGTGGTGGTTTTTCTGGCGGAGGTGGTGGAGGCGGAGGAGGTGCCTTCTAAACCCCTGAGCTAGAGGCTGTTACCAGATTAGGATTTATATGGCGCAAAATACTTTAAATATCAAATCTTTACTTTTTTTAGACAAATAGTATAATAAGAAGTATGACAAAAAAAACACTGATAACATATTTAGGAAAATTGCTTACACTACTTTTTATTCTATCTATCGGAGCCAGTTTCTATTTCTTCCATGTGGCTCAAGTCAAATCTGAGAAAAGTTTTTTGAATAATAAACCGACAGCAAAAACAGACCCTCTGTATGAGTATGAGAAATCTTTTGAGGCTTTGGAGAAACAAACACTTGAAATGACCAATGGTGGTTTAAAACAAGTAGCTTGGTATGTACCGGCCAAGACCAAAACAGATCGGACGGTTGTTGTTGTTCATGGTTTTGGGAGTAGGAAAGAACGAATGCAGGCTTATGGTTGGCTATTTCATAAATTAGGTTATAATGTTTTAATGCCTGATAATGTAGCTGCTGGTGAAAGTGAAGGGCAAATCATTGGCTATGGTTGGGTTGACCGTCATAACATCATAAAGTGGACAAAGATTTTGGTTGAAGACTTTGGTTCAGAACAAATTACGCTATACGGTTTATCAATGGGTGGCGCAACTGTTATGATGGCTTCTGGTGAGTCTTCATTACCCAAACAGGTTGTTTCTATTATCGAAGATGCCGGCTACACTAGTGTTTGGGATGAACTCAAATATCAAGCTAAAACCCTGTATAATCTTCCAGCCTTTCCACTTCTATACGAAGTATCCGCGATTTCAAAAATAAGGGCAGGTTTTTCGTATGGCGAAGCAAGCTCTGTTAATCAGTTATCAAAAAATGAACGCCCTGTCTTGTTTATTCACGGAGAAGATGATGTCTTTGTTCCTACAAAAATGGTTTATGAAAATTATGAAGCAACTAAGGGACCAAAAGACCTATACATTGTCAAGGGAGCTGGTCATGCTAAGACCTTTAAAAAGGATAAAGAAGCCTATGAATGGATTATCGCTGATTTTTTAAAAAAACATGAAAAATAAGGTTGACAGCAACATGATAAGCTGATATAATTTATTATGTTGCCAAGCGGGGATGGCGGAATTGGCAGACGCGCAGGACTAAGGATCCTGTGACCGCTTTAGGTCGTGTGGGTTCAAGTCCCACTCTCCGCATCAAGTAAGCTAACTACGGTTAGCTTTTTCTTTTATGGTTCTTTGTCAACTGTAGTGGGTAGATGAAAAGCTAACATCTGGAGAGAATCACATTGTTTCTCTCCTTTTTTAAAGTTGTCATCTTTCTGAATCCAAAGGCATTTCGTTTAATGACCTTGATGAGGTTATTTGTAGATTTTGGTTTAGCGTTGGAATCAGGTATCTCTAAAGCGTTGATAATTTTGTCCTTGGCAATGGTGTCATTTTGGAGCAGGAAAGTCCAACATAGCGACGATTTCCTTATGTCTTCCCCCCTTAATAATCAAAGACAGTGACATTTGGGTCTTTTATTCCGAGTAGGATTGTGATAAAATCTTCGCTTTTATTTTTAGGCTCGGGAAGAACTAATCACTCCCCTGACTAGTTCTTTATTCTATATGAGTCTTTCTAATGATAATCTCCTCGCTTTTCATTATAGGTATATGGGTCTTTTGTGATACTCAAAAGGTTATAGTCTCTATGGTGGAGTTAACCACTACAGAAATTATAGAGCCAGTTTTCATTTATAATAAGTCCATCTTGTCATTTCTTGACAACTGAGGTACTTTGGCATACAATGGAGCAATCAAGTAAGGGAGTTAATGTGTGAAATTTCAATTTAATGCTAAAGATATTCGTTTGGGAATGCGGACCTTTAAGACGGGATTATCTGTGTTTCTGGTGATTTTGATTTTTAAACTGTTAGATTGGCAAGGTGTTCAAATTGCAGCTCTGACCGCTGTTTTTAGCCTTAGAGAAGACTTTGATAAAAGTTTATCCTTTGGTGTTTCAAGGGTTCTTGGCAATACTATTGGTGGTTTTTTTGCCTTGTTATTTTATATGATTAACGATTTTTTTGCTGATGCTTTTTGGGTCACCTTAGCCTTTGTGCCTATTATGACCATGTTGACTATTATTTTCAATGTTGCAGCCAATAATAAAGCTGGCATTATTGGTGCTGTAGCTGCTATGCTTATTATCACCTTAGGGATTCCTAAACACGATACAGTCTTATATGTTTTTGCACGTGTGTTTGAGACCTTTATTGGTGTCTTTATTGCTATTATTGTTAATACGGATATCGAACGTCTGAGGTTGTGGCGTAAAAAACATTGTGAGTAAATAAGATATGTTAGAAAATATGACATGATAACTTGACATGTCATATTTTTCTTTTTATAATGGTCTTGATAGTAGAGGGAATGATAGCTCTTTGCATAAAAAGGATTGTTTTGTGAGGTTTTTTCATGAAAGAAAGGGAATTACGACGAACAATGGCAGTTTTTCCGATGGGTTCTGTTATGAAATTGACAGATTTATCAGCACGACAAATTCGCTACTATGAAGATCAGGGATTGATAAAACCTGATCGTTCTGAGGGTAATCGTCGTTTGTATTCCTTGAATGACATGGACAAGCTCTTAGAAATCAAAGACTATATCTCTGATGGTTTTAATATAGCGGATATTCGCCAGAAATATCACCGACGTGAACGTAAAGAGAGGATGTCAAAGCCCTTGTCTGACGCAGATATTCGTCGATTATTACACCATGAATTTAGTCATCAAAGTGGATTTGACAATCCATCGCCCTTTCCAACAGAGCGTGATTTTTAAAAAGTTCATCATTTCAGATACTATTCATATTGTTTAAAAATCAGCATATATGATTGCTGGAATACTCTTTTGGGAAGGTTATGACTTTTCCCATCATTAGAATTACAATAAGGAGAACCTATGTCTATCACAGTAGCAGATATTCGTCGTGAAGTTAAAGAAAAAAATGTAACGTTTTTACGTCTAATGTTCACAGATATTTTGGGAACGATGAAAAACGTGGAAATTCCTGCAACAGAAGAGCAGTTGGAAAAAGTCTTGACCAATAAGGTGATGTTTGACGGGTCTTCGATTGAAGGGTTTGTCCGTATTAATGAATCAGATATGTATCTTTATCCTGATTTAGACACTTGGATTGTTTTTCCTTGGGGTGATGAAAATGGCGCAGTAGCAGGTTTGATTTGTGATGTCTATACTGCAGAAGGTAAGCCTTTCGCGGGAGATCCACGTGGCAATTTAAAGCGTGCCTTAAAACATATGGAAGAAGTCGGGTATAAGTCTTTTAATCTTGGTCCAGAACCTGAATTTTTCCTGTTTAAGCTAGATGAGCAAGGCAAGCCGACACTCGAAGTTAATGACAAAGGTGGGTATTTTGATTTGGCGCCCACAGATTTAGCCGACAATACCCGTCGCGAAATTGTTAATGTCTTGACACAAATGGGCTTTGAAGTCGAAGCTAGTCATCATGAATGTGCTGTTGGTCAACATGAGATTGATTTTAAATACGCCGATGTTTTGAGAGCTTGTGATAATATTCAACTGTTCAAGTTAGTCGTTAAGACGATTGCTCGAAAATATAATATGTATGCAACATTTATGGCTAAGCCTAAGTATGGTATTGCTGGATCTGGTATGCATTGTAATATGTCTTTGTTTAATGATAATGGCAATGCTTTTTATGATCCGGAAGATCCAAGAGGTATGCAGTTGTCTCAAGATGCCTATTATTTCTTAGGTGGTTTGATGAAGCATGCTTATAGTTATACGGCTATTACTAATCCAACAGTCAATTCATACAAACGCTTAGTTCCAGGTTATGAGGCGCCAGTCTATATTGCTTGGGCAGGACGTAATCGTTCGCCATTAATCCGTGTTCCAGCTTCGCGTGGAATGGGAACACGCTTGGAATTGCGTTCAGTGGACCCAACAGCTAATCCTTACTTGACAATGGCAGTATTATTAGAATCTGGCTTGGATGGTATTATCAATAAAATTGAAGCTCCAGAACCTGTTGAGACGAATATCTATGCCATGACGTCTGCAGAGCGTAAAGAAGCAGGTATTATAGATTTACCGTCAACTTTACACAATGCTTTGAAGGCTCTAAAAAAATCTGATGTTGTACGTGATGCTCTAGGTGAGCACATTTATACTAATTTCTATCAAGCTAAACGCATTGAGTGGTCAAGTTATGCCTCCTTTGTTTCGCAATGGGAAATCGATCATTACTTAGATTTGTACTGATTGACATTATTTTAAGGAAGTTTTCACTAACAAATGTGAGAACTTCTTTTTTTGTGTTGTTGAAAATAGATGATGTTAGGTTGGAAAAGCAGAAAGGAGATTTATTTTTTGGTATAATGTAAATATGTTAGCATTCAACAAATTTTTTGTAACATCATTGCAGATCATAGTATTACTACTAAGTTTGCACTGGTTTTTAGTCAGTTTAATTGTATATCCTATTCTTTTTCCTGTAGGGCTTTTAATAGGAGGTTTATTCGTTTTTCGCCGTGGTTGGTTAAAATATCTATATCATTTTTTAACACATCATAAACAATCATTATTGGTGCTTGGTATCATTTTTCAGGTATTGGTCATTCTGTCATCACACCTGATGATTCGAAGTGATGCGGCGGTGGTTTTTCAAGGGGCTATTGGAGAGTTAGCGGAAAAGAGTATTGCAAGTTACCTAACACGCAATCCAAACAATATGACTTTGTTTTTATATGAACGATTCTTTTATCGTTTGTTTTCAGAGAATACCTTATGGCTTCTTCAAGGGATTAATCTCATTTGTGTCAATACGACAGCTTATATAATTTATAAAATAGGTAATGATTTTTTTTCGCAAACAGTAGCAGATATCAGTTATTTGTTTTATCTTTTGCTGCTGGTTTTTTCACCTTACTACATGGCGATGTATACTGATATTTTAGGCTTGCCTTTGTTAGCTTTAGAACTCTATTTAGCGCTAAAACTATTGACAAACAAGCAGAAGAAGCTTAAAACAATCATCCTACTAGGAGTTGTAACTGCTTTAGCGATGCTATGGCGTTCTACAGCCTTAATAAGTATAGTTGCCTTGGTGATAGGACTTGGTTTAAAGGGAGCTTACAAACATCTAATGATGTTAGTCCTTGTTTTTAGCTTATCGTTTGGCCTTGTTTTTGGCACGTTAACAACATTAGTAAAACATCAAAATGAGGTCGTTGTTATTGAGGGTGACGGCTTAGCTAAGACAGCACTGCATTTTATCAATTTAGGTTTAACATTTTCTGGAACGGATCAAGAAGATATGAAAGAGGGATTACGACAATACCTTCCAAAAGAAAAGCGTCACTATTACAATAATGGTATGTTTAAAAAACAGTATGTGATTATGGAAATCAAGCGTCGTTGGTCTGAATATACTTGGCGTACATTTGCAGAGCACTTGCTCCACAAACAAGCAGAGACTGTCAATGATGGGACATTAGGGTGGTTGTACCAAAATCCAAGCAAGGAAAAAACAGCCTATATTTCTCCTTTATATGAGACTTTAAAAAATAAGCGTTGGTCAAAATGGTTTAGAGACTACATTATTGAAAAAGATTCTGAAAACTATTATTATTTTGCCCTATTAAAACAAGGGGTCTGGCTACTCTTGTCCTTAGGTTTATGCTTTGCTTGTTTAGGTCATTCTTTGTCTGACAAGCGAGTCTTTATTATGTTGGCCGTGTTTGGAGGTTTACTCTTCTTATTGATTTTTGAAGGTGGTAAGGGACGTTATTTAATCCAATTTATTCCTCAAATCATACTTCTATCAGCACTTGGTTGGGAAAATGTAAAAAGGAAAGGAATTCTGTAATGACAATTTCGATAGTTGTTCCATGTTTTAATGAAGAAGCTTCAATCCCATTGTTTTATGAAGCGATGGAAAAGGTTAGGCGCCAGATGGACGAGGATTTTGAATATCTTTTTGTTGATGATGGGTCAAAAGACAATACATTAAATGTGTTGCGACAATTACATCATCTAGATCAGGCAGTAAACTATTTTTCATTTTCTCGTAATTTTGGTAAGGAGGCTGCTCTATATGCTGGTTTACAGAAAGCGACTGGGGAATTTGTGACGGTTATGGATGTGGATTTACAGGATCCACCAGAAATGCTGATTCAAATGAGAGATTTGCTGGAAAATGATTTAGACTTAGACTGTGTTGGTTGTGCTCGAACGACGCGTCAAGGAGAGCCAGTAGTGCGTTCGTTTTTTGCTCAACTTTTTTATAAGCTGATTAATCAGATTTCAAATATTGAAGTGGTTGATGGTGCTAGGGATTTTCGTTTGATGAGACGACAGATGGTTGATGCCATTTTGGAAGTGACGGAGTACAACCGTTTTTCAAAGGGCATTTTCACCTGGGTAGGTTTCAAAACGACCTATTTACCTTATGAAAATGTTGAGCGTATTGCTGGTGAAACGAGTTGGAATTTTTGGCAACTTCTCAATTATTCGCTCGAAGGTATTGTCAATTTTTCTGATATGCCCTTGAAAATTTCGTCATATATCGGTTTGATATCCTGTGTTTTATCGTTTCTGATGATGGCGTTTGTCATTATTCGTCATTTGTTTTTTGATAATCCAGTGAGCGGTTGGGCTTCAACAGTTAGTCTTATATTATTTATGGGAGGCATTCAGCTGTTCTCAGTTGGTATTTTAGGGAGTTATATTTCTAAAATATTTATGGAGACTAAGAAACGCCCGTTATACCTTATAAAAGAAAGCTCAAAAAGTGCTCATCTTTAAGATTTAGATATCATAAACACCCAACCATACAAGCTTCTATCAGTAAATCCTTGTATGGTTGGGTGTTGTTATTATCTCTGTAAGACTAGTCTTTGTCAGGCGTTAAAATCATTGGGATGATGATTGGTTCACGCTCTGTTTTTTCGTATAAGAATGGTCGTAGTGCATTCACAATGGCACCATTCACAGATTGTAAATTAGCGTCTTTACTCTTAATGGCTAGACGAATCGTGTTAAAGAGAAGTCGTTGACATTCTCTGATTAAGTCACCTGATTCTCTCATGTAAATAAAGCCACGGCTGAGGATATCCGGTCCAGATAAAATCATCTTGGTCTTGAAATCAACAGTTGCTACGGCTAGAACAACGCCGTCTTCGGATAAATCATGGCGGTCACGAAGGACTGCTGCTCCAATATCACCAATACCATTACCATCAACGTAAATATCTTGAGCGTTGAAACGACCTGAAATACGAGCACTGTCACTTGTTAAAGCAAGGACATCGCCGTTTTCCATGATAAAGATGTTCTCTTTTGGAATACCTGTATCTTGTGCAAGACCGGCGTGCAATTTTTGCATGCGGTATTCTCCGTGGACAGGCATGAAGTATTTAGGTTTAATCAAACGCAACATGAGTTTTTGCTCTTGTTGCCCACCATGTCCAGATGTGTGGATATTGTTGATTTTACCGTGAATAACATCAACCCCAGCTTCTTGGATAGTATTGATGAGTTTGTTGACACTTGTTGTATTACCAGGAATTGGGCTTGATGAGAAGATAACCGTATCACCTGGTTGTAATTGCACCTGGCGGTGTGTTCCATTTGCAATGCGAGCGAGTGCTGCCATCGACTCACCTTGGCTACCAGTACACATGATTAGAATATCGCTGGCATGGTAGTTTTTGATTTCATTGGGTTCGATAAAGGTATCTTTTGGTACTTTGATATAGCCCAGTTCAATACCGTTAACAATGGCTTTTTCCATCGAACGTCCAAAGACGGCAATTTTACGTCCTGTTTTAACAGCAGCTTCAGCGGCTTGTTGGAGACGGAAAATATTAGAAGCAAAAGAAGCGAAAATAATACGTCCTTCAATGCCCTCGATGATTTTCATGATGGATTGACCGACAACTTTTTCTGAATTGGTAAAGGTTGGGACTTCAGCGTTGGTCGAATCCGATAGTAATAGTAAAACACCTTCTTCTCCTAAAGCTGCCATCCTATGCAAGTCGGCTGGTTCCCCAACAGGTGTGAAGTCGAACTTAAAGTCCCCTGTACAAACGACCTTCCCTTGAGGGGTATCAATCACAATCCCTAAAGGTTCAGGAATGGAGTGGGTTGTACGGAAAAAGGTTACCGTTAAGTTTTTAAAGGTCAACTCGGTGTTGTGGTTGATTTCATAGAGTTTAGCGTCACGTAAAAGACCATGTTCTTCAAGTTTTCCTCTGATGAGAGCAAGGGCAAGTGGTCCCGCATAGATAGGGATATTTGCCTGCTTGAGTAGGAAGGGAATCCCTCCGATGTGGTCTTCGTGTCCATGTGTAATGACAAGCGCTTTGACACGTTCTAGGTTTTCAACGATATAAGAGTAATCTGGGATAACGTAGTCAATACCTAATAAATCATCTTCTGGAAACTTTATACCCGCATCAACGATGATAATTTCATCCTTATACTCAATACCATAGGTGTTTTTACCGATTTCTCCCAAACCTCCGATAGCGTAAACGCCGACTTCTTCGGTTTTTAAATTGATACTACTCATTTTAGAACTCCGTTAACGCAAAGACACCAGACTCTTTTTCGTAGTCAAGAAGTTTATCGGTAAGCAACTGGATGTACTCGATGTTGTAACTTGTGTTGGTTTCCACTAATTCACGAGCAATAATCAATCCCTCACGTTCTTCTTTTGCATCAACGTCTAAATAGAGGGTTTTTGTCTGCTCACGTTTAGGGCTACGATCTTTTCTTTCTTGGTAAAACACTTTATAAATCATATTAGTATTCCTTTCTTTTTTAGAGGTCATCAATCAGTGATTAGGGATTTGTCTGATTGATTGGATAAAGACTACAAAAAATCAGTCAAAAATCGGGTCATTTTGACGTTGTCCTATGTAATTGTAGTCAGTGTATCTCGTTTGAACCGTCTTTTAGTAATTTGATTATACCATATTTTATAAGGGAGCGAAAGCATAAGAAAAGAGAAACCGTTATCAAGTTTGTCGTCTTGGTAAAACAATGCAAAAATGGTTGATTGATCGCATTTTATGGTAAAATGAAGATAAGTGACAGTCTAAAAGTTGACTTGTTAATGATGAGAGTGGAGTAGATAATAAATGATTAGTTTAGCTTTTGATACCTCAAATAAGGCCATGACAGTTGCCTTGTTGGAAGATGGGCAGGTTTTGGCTGATTTCACGTTAAATGTTAAGAAAAACCATAGTATTAGCCTGATGCCAACAATTGATTTTATGATGCAGCAAGCTGGTTTGAAACCAAGTGATTTGGATCGGATTATCGTTGCTAAAGGACCTGGTTCATATACAGGATTGCGTGTGGCTGTGGCAACGGCAAAAACTCTAGCTTATAGCTTAAAGATTGATTTGGTTGGTGTGTCTAGCTTACAGGCTATTGCGGCTAACGTTGCTACTGATGGGCTAGTTGTGCCTTTGATAGATGCCCGTCGTAACAATGTTTATGTTGGTTTTTACGACAAGGGTAAATCGGTTGCAAAAGATCGTCATGCGTCTTTAGACTGGGTGATACAAGAAGTTCAAGGTAAGGATAAGCTTGTTTTTGTTGGGGAGACTGCGACATTCAGAGATCAGTTGGTAGAGGCATTCCCTCATGCTCTTGTTATTGAGAGTTTACCATCTGCAGTGGCTATGGCGCGTTTTGGTGAGGGGTTAGAACCAGAAGATTATCATGCTTTTGTCCCTGATTATTTGAAACGTGTGGAAGCTGAGGAGAATTGGCTACAAAAACAAACGTCTGTTGCCACAACTGACGACTATATCAAGCGAGTGTAGTGCTAATGGTCAATCAACAAATTCAGGCAGAAGCTGTTTTTGACATTCTAAGTAGTGTCTATGAAAGGTCGCCTTGGCGATTAGACCAAATTATGTCTGATATGACACAAGAAACAACGGACTATTTTTTTGTCGAGTCAGATGGTCAAATAGTTGCCTTCATGTCTTTGCTGCATTTGCTAGGTGAAACAGAATTGACCAATATTGCTGTGCACAAGGAGTATCAAAATAAAGGTTACGCACATCAGCTGCTTCATAAGCTTGATGGACTGGGGCAACCTGTTTTCTTGGAAGTGAGAGAGAGTAATTATAAGGCACAGGGCTTGTATCAGTCTCATGGATTTAAAGTGATCGGAAAACGTAAGGCCTATTACCATCACCCGACAGAAGATGCGATAATGATGCGCAAAGATGACTAAAGAGAAAGGAAACATATGTTAGACAGATATATCCTAGCCATAGAGTCCTCATGTGATGAGACCAGTGTGGCTATTCTAAAAAACGAGGATCAGTTATTGACGAATATTATTGCTAGTCAGGTTGATAGTCACAAACGCTTTGGTGGTGTAGTGCCTGAGGTAGCTAGTCGTCATCATGTTGAAGTGGTGACCTTGTGCATCGAAGATGCTCTAAAAGAAGCAGGTGTTGAAGCCAATGATTTGTCAGCAGTTGCAGTGACTTATGGACCTGGTTTGGTAGGTGCTTTATTGGTTGGAATGGCAGCAGCAAAAGCCTTTGCTTGGGCACATCAGTTGCCCTTGATACCAGTCAATCACATGGCTGGGCATTTGATGGCGGCGCGTGAACAAGGCGAATTGACCTATCCTTTGATGGCTTTATTAGTCAGTGGTGGCCATACGGAGTTGGTCTATGTGCCTGAGGAAGGTGTTTATCACATTGTTGGTGAAACCAGAGATGATGCCGTTGGAGAAGCCTATGACAAGGTTGGTCGTGTGATGGGTTTGACCTATCCAGCAGGGCGTGAAATTGATGAACTAGCTCATCAAGGCCAAGATGTTTACCAGTTCCCTCGTGCCATGATTAAAGAAGACCATTTAGAATTTTCATTCTCTGGCCTAAAATCAGCCTTTATCAATCTGCATCACAATGCTGAACAAAAAGGTGAGACACTGGTGCTAGAAGACTTATGTGCCTCCTTTCAATCAGCAGTTATGGATATTTTGATGGCTAAGACCAAAAAAGCTCTTGAAAAATACCCTGTCTCAACACTAGTCGTCGCTGGTGGTGTTGCAGCTAATCAGGGGTTGCGTGAACGCTTGGCGACCGAAATAACAGATATCCCTGTAGTGATTCCCTCTTTAAGACTTTGTGGGGATAATGCAGGCATGATTGCCTATGCTGCCGCTGTCGAATACAGAAAAGGGAACTTTGCAGAGCTTGACCTCAATGCCAAGCCAAGCCTCGCTTTTGAAAACATCAGTTAACATGTTATAACATATGTAGGAGGTCAGTATATGTCATCTTTAAATCGCAAGCAAAAAGGGGCCTTGTCTCTAGCTGTTAATGTTTTTGGCTAGCTTATTGTGCTGTTTTGGGAACCTACCTAATCTTGTCTGACAAGGATTAGTTCATCCTGGTTTTTATGGCCATTTACCATTTTAATGTATAAAAAAACGCCTCAAATGAACTGGTAGTTGTTCTACCTACGCTTGAGGTGTTTTTTCTTGTTAATAATGGACACTACCAGCCACCCAGCCTGAGCAGAGTGCTGATGTGATGTTGAAGCCACCCGTGTGGGCATTGATATCTAAAACCTCGCCTGCAAAATGTAGACCAGGGACTTTCTTACTTTCTAAGGTTTTGGGATTGATTTCCTTAAGGTCAACCCCACCTTTAGTGACAAATGATTTTGCTAAGCTCATTTTGCCAGTCACAAGAATAGGTAAGGCTTTGATTTTACTGATAAGATCTTCTTTTTGCTTGGGTGTCAATTGCTTGATTTTATCTGGGAAATCAAGGGCATAAAACTCAGCCAAACGTTCTGGTAAATAGGCTTTAAGGGCATTTTTAATGTCTTTATCACGATGTTCTTCAAGAAAAACAGTTAAGTCTTCTTGGGAGTGTTTTGGCAAGGTATCAAGATAGAGGGTTTCACCGCCCTTGACAAAACTAGACATTCGTAAGGCAGCAGGTCCTGACAAGCCAAAGTGAGTAAAGAGTAAGTCGTGCACAATGATGTGTTTGCCATAAGATAAACAAATGTCATCTAAGGAAATACCTTGGAGAAGTTTGTGAGGAAAATCAGTCAATAATGGACTTTCGGCAGGCTCAAGGTCAGTTACAGCTAATTTGAAGTGACGGGCAATATCGTGTCCAAACCCTGTTGAACCTGTTGAAGGATAGGACTTACCACCAGTTGTGACAATCAAACGGTCACAGGTAAAGCTCTCGTTGCTAGATTTGATATGAAAAAGACCATCTATTTTCCTGACTGAAACCACCTCGGTGTTGGTTTGGACATGACCGCCCAATTCAGCAATTTTCCGTTCAAGACAGTCTATAATGGTACGTGACTTATCCGTTGTTGGAAACATACGACCATGGTCTTCTTCCTTGAGGGCGACACCGTTCTCCTTAAAAAAAGCGATGATATCATGGTTGTCAAACTGTGAAAAAACGCTATACAGAAAACGTCCATTGCCTGGAATACCTTCCATGAGGTCTTCTAAGCTGCCAGAGTTGGTCACATTACAACGACCGCCACCTGTACCTGCCAATTTTTTGCCGAGTTTGCGGTTTTTTTCGATCAATAAGGTCCGAAAGCCAAAATAGCTTGATGAGATGGTTGCCATCATACCTGCTGGTCCACCTCCAATTACAATAGTATCAAAATGTGTCATAGTCTTATTTTAGCATAAAAATGCTATCCGTAGGCTCACGAGGTTTGGGTTTTTACTAGATTCCAGTTATTAGTAATGGTGTGTTTCTTGTAGCCTTAATTGACATTTAAGACGGGTTGTGATAAGATTTTGGTAATAGATTTCGGTAGAAAAAGGGGATAACATGACGATTGAAAAGACTGTCAGTGAGTTAGCTGAAATTTTAGGAATTAGTCGCCAAGCGGTAAATAATCGCATCAAGACACTCCCAGACGAAGATATTGAAAAGAATGACAAGGGTGTTACAGTAGTCAAGCGTAGCGGTTTGATAAAATTAGAGGAACATTATAAAAAGACGATTTTTGAAGATGAGCCTATCAGTGAGGAAGTCAAACAAAGAGAGCTGCTTGAAATTCTCGTTGATGAGAAAAACGTAGAAATCACACGCCTTTATGAGCAACTCAAGGCAAAAGATAGCCAACTAACAGCTAAAGATGAGCAGCTTCGTGTGAAAGATGTGCAAATTGCTGAAAAAGATAAGCAGCTTGATCAGCAACAGCAATTGACTTTAGCTGCTTTTTCAGATAGGGATAATCTGAAATTAGAATTGGATGCTGCGCGTCATCAGGCAGAAGAGATGCAAGATAAGAAAGAAGTTGTCAACAAGGGATTCTTTGGTCGACTTTTTGGTGGTAAGAAATAAGATAATATGACTCAGTTGCTAGGTGTGACTGGGTTTCTTTGCAAATGTGAGGGAATAAAATGGAACGGTTAGAGAGTTATGTTGCCTTTGATTTAGAGTTTAACACAGTTGATAAGGTTAGTCACATCATTCAAATTTCTGCTGTGAAATACCAGCATGGGAGCGAGATAGGACAGTTTGATACCTTTGTCTATACGGAAGTGCCTTTGCAAAGCTTTATCAATGGTTTGACAGGAATAACGAGTGACAAGATTCGTCAGGCTCCCAAGCTTGAGCAGGCTTTGGCTGATTTTAAAGATTTTGTGGGAGATACACCCCTGATAGGTTATAATGGCGTTAAGAGCGATTTGCCGCTTTTGCTTGAAAACGGGCTGGATGTCACAGCCCAGTATGCATTAGATGTTTATGAGGAAGCAAAAGAGCGACGCAGTAGTGATTTGAATGGTATTGTTAATCTAAAATTACAGTCTGTTGCTCAATTTTTTGGCATCAAGGGAAAAGGCCACAATAGCTTAGAGGATGCGCGAATGACAGCGCGTGTTTATGAGGCTTTTCTAGAACAAGACGCCAATCGGGCTCTATTGGACAAACAAGAAGATATTCAAAACAATCCATTTGCTTCTCTTGGGTTAATGGGGTTATTTGAGGAATAAATGGATTTGGTGACTGGATGACGTAAAAAAAACGGAGTAAAGATGCTCCGTTTTTTGTTCGTTTAGAATGGTAATTTCCCTGCGAAAGCCCCCATTGTTTTTTGGGTTGCACTTTCAATTTGTGACAAGGCATCGTTGACTGCCTGCATCGTCATATCTTGTAAGGTTTCAATATCATCTGGATCAACCACATCAGCTTTAAAATCAATGCTAACTAATTTTTTGTCACCTGTAAATGTTGCAGTGACAAGGTCTTGGGCAGATGTGCCAACGAAAGATGTTGCAGCCAATTCGGCTTGGCTTTTCTCCATTTGCTTTTGCAATTTTTGCGCTTGTTTCATGATATTTTGCATATTCATCATAAGTGTCTTATCTCCTCGTATTTAAAATATTGTCTCACAACAGGTCTATTATAGCATTTTTTAGGGGGCTAGGAAAGATGGAGGAGCGATGTAGAACGAAAGAAAAGGGAGGTAGAATATTTTATTGCCCTTAATGATAAACATTGATTATTTTTGAAGTATAATATTAAGTAGTAAAAAGAAATAAGACAAACTATTGACTGAATCTTACACATCGTAATTATTATGATTGATAATTCTGATAATGAGAATTGGAAGTTTGTCTTAGATAAATAGATGATACTATAATAGAAATATTTAGAAGAATATGGAGCTTTTTTGAATAATAGTTAGAAAGGATAATATGAAGTTTAAAGATTATACTTGGAATAAAGAATTTGAAATAAAAGGATATTTTTCAGAATATCCCGATGGTACTGTTAATAATAGCAATAATCTAAGTGGTACTTTACATTATTCACCGAGAGAAATCATACTAGAATTATTTGGGGAATTTGAAGAGGAGACTGTTATTTCATTTGGTTTTGGTAAGAATTTGGAAAAAATATATGGGTATTCTAGTGATGGTAATATCTTAATTTTAAATACTTATGGAAAACCAAGTGTGACCTCTAATTATCCTGGATTTCCTATTACCAAATATCACATAAAAAATTTTAAATTATATAATGTGTTTTATAATGCAATTGATGATTTTGATGGAGGATCAGAATCTTTTAAAACTTTAATAAATAAACTATAATCTCAAGAAATCAAAGATTATAAATTTAGTTTTGAACATATTGAAGAATGGATTGAAAAATCATTAGTCAACATTAAGTGTTTAGAGAAAAAAACTATTTTTGAGAGTGCAGTAAAAGAATATAAATCAACAAAAGTACTAATAAAATCACTTGGGATGATCTTTGAAGATATGGCAATACTACATTCTTCGTTTACGACCACGTCATTTACAAGTGATTATTTTATCAAACTTACCTCAGCAGATTCAAGTATAAAATGTTTCGATGAGTTTTATCAAGCTTCACGTAAATTTAAAGAGTTTATTGAGATTTTGTCAAATACTCCATTATCATTTACTAACATTGAGTTTCTAGTTGATTATAAAATATTAGGAGATAAGTGTTTACCGATTATAAAAGGGAAATACTTTGTTCAGCATGCTAGAAAGTCTAAAAAATGGGGGAATTCTCAGCAAGATATTTCTTTGAGGAAATTAGAAGGTAACTTTGAGCATATTTTAAATCATTGGTTTGATAAATCTGAGGAACTTGAATTTATAGTAGGTCAATTCTCGAAAAATCTTCATGGAGATCTATACTTAGAGGATCAGTTAGTTGATGCTATTAGGAATTTAGAAGTTTATTCTAGAAATTTTAAGAATTTTAAAATTGCACAATGTTTATCTGATATAGAAGAAAAAGAAAAACAATCGTTGCTTGATTATATAAATACACATATTTTAGTAGAGGTTAGAAGAAAGTTTAGAAATAGATTAAAATTTAATAAAAAAGAGCCTAGCCTTTCGGAACGTTTAAAAAATTTATTTGAGTCAATAGATGAGTTTAATCAAACTAAAATTTTTTCGAATAGTGATAAGGAATTATTGATAACAAAATTGACTCAAACGCGCAATTATTATACTCATGGCGATTCAAAAGATAAATATCCAGAAATGATAACAGATATCCATGAGATGTATGAAACTAAGTTGCTTCTTCAAGAAGTTTTGAGATACTATATCTATCAAGAATTGGGTATGAAATATGTATATAAAAATTTCTAAATAATTACACCCTACTTCTTTTTTGATGATTAAATTAAAATGAAAAAAGTAAAAAGCTTCTCTTTAAAAGGAAGCTTTTTTGGTACAACTCAGAGACTGTCTTTGTCTATTTTTTGTCTTATTGTAATAAATTTAAATGATTTTAGTTTAATTTAGCAAAATTTAAAAGGCTTAAAATCAACATTTCTGATGATTACAAGACATAAAAAATTATGGAACAAGTCTTGCATATTCATCATAAGATTTTCTAGATTCCTTTCGTATCAAGGGGTTAACCTTGTATTTATCAAATTTTGACTTAGCTACTGGCTTTTGGAATGTTTTAATCAAAGCTAGTAGCTTTTTTAACCCTAATTATTATACCATGTTTGGCAGATAACTCAAAACCTATAAGTAAGTCAATAGCATATAAAAGACATTTTTAGGGCTAAAAATCCTCTCTTGCCTAGTGATAACAAATGTTACTTTAATCCACTAAAGCATACCTATTGATGTCGGAATAAGTGTCAAAACAGAGAAGTTGCATAACGTTTTGATAGCTATGTCAGCATGGTAATAGCGATGAGCTTAAGTTTTAGAGTTGCTCTAAATCTAGTTTTTGATCGTCCTCATCATAATAATGCAGCATGTTTTTGGCACTCTTGATAACATAGTCCCTCATGGACTTTGGCGATAAAATTTTAAGCTGATCAGACTGCATTAACAGCCACATTTTGACGCCATAACCATCATTTGTCGGAATATCAATGCGGCTAACATATTGTTGTCTTAGCTCGTCAAAATATTGCGAACGAATCACGGCACCAGGGAAGCGGTCAAGGACATAGGTTGGGTCATAGTAAAACTCAATAGATAAGGTAATGGGGTTACCTAAGTAGCCCCAAATGCCTGATTGATTACGCATGACACCTACTTGGAAGCGATCTTTAGGATTTAGTCCTTTCGAGTGATTATGAAGCTCGATATGTTTCATGTTGTTGATTCTAAATTTATTGAGCTGTTCTAATTCTCGGTCGTCTTGAGCAGAATGCCTATCGGAAACCATGTAGAAATACAAGTCTTGGAAATAGAGTTGTTCTGGTACTTTCTTAAAACGTTGGGTTTTAAAGTTTTTAGTATAATCAAAATGAATTTCTAACTTGTTTTCAATAGCGTATTGGATTAGGCTTAGAGTTTCCATTATATGTTCTTTTGGCACGCCAGCATAATGGTGTTTCTCGTTTAGAATACTTGTATTTAAAGAGTGACTAACTTCTCCCAAATCAATGATTTTAGTCAGTAAGACGTCGATCTCTTCCTTTTGTAAAGCACGACTTTCTAACAAAATTTTCAGTAAAACAAGGGATTCCGGTTGTGTTAAGGAAGTGGCTTGCTGAGATAGTTTTGTAATATTGTATTTTAAGTAATAGTGACCGCGTTTTTCTGTCTGGAGTTGAAAGTGCTCAGTGAATCTCTCGTCAAGTTTGCTGTTGCCAGGGAGTAAATCATAAGACCTTGAAATTTTCTCCTCTAGGACGCTTTTAATCTGTGCCATGTCATTTTGAATGGTACGAGACGATACACCATAGGTTTGCTCCAGAGATTTCTTACTCAGCACTTCACCATCTAGTAGTCGTAGTAGAATATCTAGCTGTCTTTTTCCACTGTTATCCTTGCTCGTCATAGCTACCTCCCTTTCAAAAATATAGTATCATAAAATGGATTTTTTTCAAGATTATGGTATCATTTATAGTTAATATCATTAAATAATGATAACCATGATGAATTGTTCGAACTGGGAGAATGGAATGATCAGAGAAAAGGCGATTATTGGTTTTAATTCCTTTGCTAAAGATGCCCTTATTTGTTTTTCAGGTGCTTTTTTTGCTTACTATCTCACTGATATTATTGAAATCAGTCCCATTTTTATGGGGTGGCTCTTCTTGATAACGCGTGGTATTGATGCTTTTGTAACACTCTTGGTGGGTTATTTGTTTGAAAAATCATATCAGACGGATAACAAAATCAAATGGTTATATGGCATTAGTGCAATTTGCTATGCAGTGGCATTTCCCCTCTTGTTTTTAAAGGTTGTAGATAGCCAGCTTTTGCTAGCTCTGTATTTGAGTATTGTTTATTTTATTTATGACATTAGTCAAACGATCGCTGAAATTGCTTTTTGGACATGGTTACCGCAGTTGACAAGGGATAGTGATGGAAGAGCTAGATTGATTGCGATTGCTCGTTTTTGTGCCAGTTTGGCAGCTCTTGTGAGTATCAGCTCAGGGTTAACTCTGGCTAAATTCCTTGGTCAAGGCAATCTGCAGATGGGTCTTTTTAAAAGCTCGTTTTTATTGAGTATTTTGTTGCTGTTGGCTGTTTTGGTACAACTCAAATACCTCAAGTTACCTCATCCTTCTTTTGAAGAGCGCAGTGAGTATCGCTTTAGGGATAGTTTGTCTTTGTTGTTAAAAAACAAACCATTGCTTTACTTATTTGTGGTGTTGCTTTTATTTGAACTGGGTATTCAGTTGATGAATGCCATGAATCTCTATTACTTTAAGTATGTTTTAGGAGATGTGTTTTATTTCTCGCTATATGTATTTACTATAGTGGTGCAAATGCTTGGTAGCCTTGTTTACATGAATCTAAAACCCTATATGACCAATCACCAGATTTTTTATTTAGCGGGGATTATTACTGTAACGGGATTAGGACTTCTCTTTGTGTCAGGACATTTTTGGCCACAGAGTGCGCTTCTTGTCTTTCTCACAGGCAGTATCAAACAATTTGGTACGGGGCTCTATATGGTGTCAGGTACAGTAGCCATTACGAGTTGTATGGATTATAGTGAAAAACAGTTGGGTAGCTCTCAGACAAGTCTGGCGGTAGCTCTGCAAAACTTTAGTCTTAACCTAGCATTAGCCCTTTCTGCTTGGCTAGTGGGCCTTGGGCTGAGTCTGTTTGGCTACTCACCCAACCAACTACAAAGTCAGCTGACTTTAAATGGCATAAGATGGTTGACGTGTTTATTACCAATCCTATTTATCCTTTTGGCTTACTGGCTCTATCGTTATCGCTTTGAACAATCATTGACACAAAAAGCATAATCTATTCAGAGATTGAAGAAAGGCCGTTTTGGCGCTTGTTCTTCAATCTTTTTTGTTCATTTGCGAGATGTAATCATTAATTTTTTATATAATCGGTTCTTTTTGACTTATCTGGCAATATGCTTGCTATATGATTTGGTATAATGAACAATCATAGAAAATATGAAGCTATATTAAAAGAAAGGATTTGTATCAGTTATTGTTAGGGACTGATATAAATAGTGAACATTATGTTTTACAAGGGAAGACATTCAAAAAATCATAGCACTAAGTTACGTTTTAGTATCCGTAAGGTTGTTGGTGTAGGTGCGGTGTCAGCTATTCTTGGTGCCTTCTTAATTCCTCAGGGAGTTACCGCTTTAAGTGCAGATGGCAAAGCAACTATCGATTATCATTACGTCACAACGGATGAATTAACAGAATCCGAGAAGCAGCAGATAACAGATCATTTGCCAAGCTATGTAGCAGATGATGCGACATATTATGTGGTCTACCGTCAAGACAAGGTGGCTCAATCTGTGAAATCTCTTCCGAAAACAGGTTCAAGCAGTCAACTCATCTCTGCTGTTGCTGGAACGGGGCTGTTGGTTCTTGCTATTGGTGTTGGAAAACGTCATAAAAAATATGTTCGTTCAATGCTTATTATCGGAGCTGTAGGTGGTGTCATGACGACAACGTCTGTTTCAGCTTTAACGGTGCAGACACTTGCTCAATATAGTCAAAGTTATCAATTGAGAGTTGGCTCTGAGTTGCCTAGTGGTAAGCTTGATATTAAAGGATACAGCTTTGTAGGCTATTTCCAAAATGATAAATCAGTAGTTGATTCGTCAAAAACTGAAGTAAAAACAGATGGTAAGGTATCAATCCCTGCCCTAGAGACATCAAAAGCGACTAACAAACCAGTGGTTACTGAAACTCCAAAAGTTGAGACTGAAAAAGCTGAAGAAGTGAAACCAGCTGATAAGCCCGTAGTTACCGATGAAGTTAAAGTTGAAACTCCAGTTGTAACTGAAAAACCAGCCGTAACTGAAGAAATTAAACCTGAAGCACCTACTGAAGCAGAGAAAGTAGCTAAAGAACAAGCAGAACGTGAGGCAGCTGCTAAGGCAGAAGCAGAGAAAGCAGCTAAAGAACAAGCAGAACGTGAGGCTGCTGAAAAGGCTGCCGCTGAGAAAGCAGCTAAAGAACAAGCAGAACGTGAGGCAGCTGCTAAGGCAGAAGCAGAGAAAGCAGCTAAAGAACAAGCAGAACGTGAGGCAGCTGCTAAGGCAGAAGCAGAGAAAGCAGCTAAAGAGCAAGCAGAACGTGAGGCAGCTGCTAAGGCAGAAGCAGAGAAAGCAGCTAAAGAACAAGCAGAACGTGAGGCAGCTGCTAAGGCAGAAGCAGAGAAAGTTGCTAAAGAACAAGCAGAACGTGAGGCAGCTGCTAAGGCAGAAGCAGAGAAAGCAGCTAAAGAACAAGCAGAACGTGAAGCCGCTGAAAAAGCTGAGGCTGAGAAATTAGCTAAGGAACAAGTTGAGCGTGAAGCCGCTGAAAAAGCTGCAGCTGAGAAAGCCGCTAAAGAGCAAGCTGAGAAAGAAGCTCGTGAACAAGCAGAACGTGAAGCAGCTGCTAAGGCAGAAGCAGAGAAAGCAGCTAAAGAACAAGCAGAACGTGAAGCAGCTGCTAAGGCAGAAGCCGAGAAAGCAGCTAAAGAACAAGCAGAACGTGAGGCAGCTGAGAAAGCAGCAAAAGAACAAGCTGAAAAAGAAGCTCGTGAAAAAGCTGAACGTGAAGCAGCTGCTAAGGCAGAAGCAGAGAAAGCAGCTAAAGAGCAAGCTGAAAAAGAAGCTCGTGAAAAGGCTGAGCGTGAGGCTGCTGAAAAAGCTGCCGCTGAGAAAGCTGCTAAAGAGCAAGCTGAAAAAGAAGCGCTTGAACAAGCGGAACGTGAAGCTGCTGAGAAAGCAGCAAAAGAACAAGCTGAAAAAGAAGCTCATGAAAAGGCTGAACGTGAAGCTGCTGAGAAAGAAGCACGTGAACAAGCTGAGCATGAGGCTGAAAAATTAGCTAAAGAGAAAGAAGCTGCTGAGAAAGCTGAAAAATCAGAAGCTGAATTCATCAGTGAAACCATCTCTGAAATGGCTCGTTTAATTGAAGCTCATCGTGCAGCTAATGGCTTAACAAACACATTCAACTATAGCTCAGAATTGCAAGCTGGTGCTGACTTACGCGCTCGTCAGATTTCTGAACAATTTGGTCACGAATATAACGGTCGTAGAGCAATGTATCATGTTGCTGATACAATCACAAATAATTTTGATTTAGAAGATTCAGTTGGTATTATCGGTGTATTTGAAAACATCATGCGTACGGGTGATATTGGTCAAAACTCAAGTCAATTGGCAAATGAAGTTGTTAACGCATGGATTAACTCACCTGGTCACAATCGTAACTTGTTAGACAAAAAAGGAGATCTTTATTCGTTAGGCTTGTATAAAGCAAACGGACTTTACAATGCTGTTTATATTTCTGCAATCAGCAATCCATTCAATTAAGAACTTAACATAAAAAGAGGTTTTGAGGGAGGAGAATAAGAATGTCGGAAAAAAGTAGTGAATTGGAAGAGTTGTTAAAAAAGGATCGAAAACAACTTAAAAAACTAGGTGGTAGTCATCTTGTCGGGCTTGAATTGACTGTGCCTTATCCTCAGGTGATTGTCGGCGATGTAGAAAAATCGAAATTATTAATATTAGGAACAAATCCTGGTTGGGATAAAGATTATAAGAATATGGTAAAAGAGCAATCTAAGGACTTATTTGAAGACATTAAAAAAAGTTTAAATCAGCCTAGTTTAAATCAGTCTAGTTTAGATCAGTCTAGTCCTAGTTTTTATACAGTTAAATATCATGATTACTGGTTTAAAAAGTTAGAGCCTTTACTAGGGAGTTGGAAAAAGAGTAATAAAAACATAGATAGAACTAAATTGGCTGATTATTTAACTGATAAGGTAGCATTATTAGAATTCTTCCCGTTTCATTCAAGAAAATATAATGATAACTGGAATAAACTAGGTGATCCTAGCAAAAACAATGGCTATTTAGATAGTCAAAACTATATCTTTAATCTTATCAGAAATCGTATTGAGAAAAAAGATGTGATGATTATTATTAGTAGGTCACGAAAACGTTGGTTGGAAGCTATACCTGAATTGATGGAATATGATAATTGCTATGTTGCCTTAAACCCACAATCACCAGTATATACCTCTGATGGTCTAGCAAAACTCTCAATAGTAAAGACAGATGAAGTCTTGAAATCTATTTTTGAATAATGACTTAAAAGACAGTCCCCTAGTAACCCTAGGTGAGACGTGACCCAAGGTTCACCATGTCAAAAACGGCACAGGTGTCAGCCGATAAGAGCCCTGATAGTGAGTTTTGAATGAGGAATATGATGACAAAAAGATACTTGATAACAGCCCATATCGCACTCCTAATCCTCCTTTGTCTAGGAGCATGTACCAAAAAGACTGATAAGCAAACGGTTGATAAACCTCTGATAACAGCAACTGATAAAGCTTCTGACCCTAAGACAACAGATAAAAAAGCTAAAATCAAAGAAGCTGACGTCTATAAAACCGTTATTGACCGCTACCAAGAATCCTTGGGTTTGTTTGTTAATGAACTGGATTTTGAGAAGGTTAGTAGCTATTTATATTGGACGGAGCAATTTGACTATGTTTATGATGGTGCCTATTACAGTCAGACAGACTTAGATGGTGACGGCGTCTCTGAACTGATCGTTGCCTTAGGAGGCAAAGATAGCAAGGCAGATACCAAGACAATCATAGACCTGTACAGTGTCTCAGATAAGGGAGACTTAGTCAGATTATCTGATATAACCAAGCAAAACAGAGGCCCTGAAGTAGGTGAAAAAGTCCGTATGTATCCGTTGAAAGATGGCAGTTTGTTACTGTATGCAGTAGGACACTATGAACGACTCCGTATCAATCCTGAGAGAACTCTTTTGGTCTCAGAAGGCACGATAGCAGAACCAGCAGAGTCAGACTATCTTGATTTATCGTCTCTCAAATGGACAAAACTGGAAAAACAAGCACCTCAACCAGTTCCAGAAGAAACAAAAACCAACCGTCAAGAAGGAATGAACATAGAAGCCATCCAGCAAGGTGATTTTTCAAGCATAGCAGGTCTATGGGAGAATGCTCAGGGTAAAAGAGTAACGATTCAGTCGGATGGTTTTGTCACATATGATGGGATAGAACATACCTATTTTGTGGATGTTGAAAGAGCCAGTATATCAGAGACAGGTGTTTTAGGTGCAGCTATTACCTATTATAACCCGACCAATAAACCAGTGGCATCAGGTAGTGTTCCGACAGTCTTTGTGCCTAAAGGCGCTGTGATTATGTCAGTTGCTGATGGTGGTACAGATAGCACCGACATTAACAGAGATAGATTCTTTAGCGCACAATATGTGATGCCGTCAGATATCTTGGCACAAGAAGTTTATTATCGTGTAGACTAGCTTGACTAGGGAGGTCTTTATCAGACAGCTGACTTTAACTCCTAGTCTTCAATAGCAATAAAACCATGTTCATTATAACGAACATGGTTTTTTAAAGTTTATGTTTAAATCAGATTAAGCTGGGCTGATATCGTTTTCGATGATGACTTTAAGAGCATTGTTTGGTCCAGCATTCTTAAAGATATCGTAAGCTTTCTCGATTTCAGACAGTTTGAAGTGGTGTGTTACCATTTGAGTTGGATCAATCTTACCAGATTTCACAACGTTTAAGAGCATTTCTGTTGTGTTGGCATTAACCAAACCTGTTGATAGTGTGATGTTTTTAATCCATAAGTCTTGAATGTCAAATGATACTGGTTTACCATGTACACCAAGGTTGGCAATGTGTCCACCAACAGAGATGATTTTTTGTGCCACGTCAAATGTTGCTGGATAACCAACACATTCCATTGCAACGTCAACACCACGACCATCAGTCAATTCAGCAATCTTAGCTTTGATTTCTTCGATATCTGAAGAGCAAATAGTATCTGTCGCACCAAAGCGTTTCGCAGCTTCAAGGCGAGATTCTGATAAGTCAATCATGATGAGCTTAGCTGGTGAATAGAATTGTGCAGTCAAGAGAGCAGCTAAACCGATTGGTCCAGCACCGATGATACATACAGTATCTCCAGGTTTCACATCAGAAGATTGAACACCGATTTCAAATGATGTTGGGAAGATGTCTGACAACATAACAAGGGCATCATCTTCAACTGTTTTTGGTGCATGATACAAGCTACCATCAGCATGTGGGATATGGACATATTCTGCTTGTGTACCATTGATAAGGTGACCTAAAATCCATCCACCTGTCTCACAGTGTGCTGGAAGGCCACGTTTACAGTAGTGGCAGACGTTACAAGACGTGATACAAGAAACGATAACTTTATCACCTACTTTGAAGTTATTAACAGCAGAACCTACTTCTTCGACGATACCGATACCTTCATGTCCCAAGATATGCCCAACTGGAGTTTCAGGAACGTCACCACCCAAAATGTGAAGGTCTGTTCCACAGATTGTTGTTTTAACGATACGCACAATGGCATCTGTCGGTTTAACAATCGTTGGTTTTGGATGTTCTTGAAGTTCGATACGTCCTAATTCTGCAAATGTTGCTGCTTTCATAAAAGTTCTCCTTTTGGATATTGTTAATTTAATAACAATATTGTAACAGAAAAAGTAATCGCTTTCAATGATTTTTTGCTAATTTTTTTATAAAATATGAGAAAGTGACCTCATTAAAAAAGACATCCCCTCTAAAATCAGACATGCTTGTGAATTGCTCACAATCAAGTTGATTGAGGAAATGTCAATTGTCTGAAATACTTTACCAGTTAAGGGTTTTTAATCATCTTCTTTTATCGTCTGAGTTACTCTTTTGAAGTCGTTTAAGACTGACAAGGCATGTTTTTCTTCAGTTTGTAATATGATTTTTATAAGATGACGGCTGTATATTTAATTATCTTAGAATCATCTAATACTTAACTGGTTTTCTATTTTTCAGAAAGCCCTGCGTAGTCTTTGAAAGTCAGTTTATCGTTTTCAAAACGAAGAGTCGTGGCAACGATATTTTCTTTCTCGTCTTTGCTAAACCATTGGGTGTACATGATTGTGCCACCATCAGCTAGACTGGTTTCTGCGACATGGGGAGTGCCGAATAGAGTAATCACATCACTCAATGATTGCCCTATATTTAGGGACTGGTAGTCGTTGAGCTTAATGTGGGAGTCATCTCGTCCTTCTAGAGTGGTAAATGATTTCTTGATGACTTTTTTGTCGGAGATTTCAAGTGTTAGCGAGGTCCCTTTATGGTTATGCCAGATATATTGGGTAGTTTCTTTATGACTGTCTATATTGCCCGTCTTAATACTTGTTGCAGGACCAAACATTTGTGTGACTTTGGCAAGTTCATCTGTCTCATTCTCTTGGTTAGCTAAATGAATACGATAAAAAATGTCAAAGGTAACTTGGTTTTGATCCGTTTGTACTGTTTGAAGAGTGGCTTGTTCTGAAGGCTTGCTGGTTTGGTCATTTGGGTGTTGACAGGCAACAAGGAGGAAAATAAGCGGTAAAACACGAAGATATTTAGCAGAAACCATAAACGCACCTTTCTAGCGAATTACTTATGCTATGGGAAATTTAAGATGAGATTGACTCAAATCAACGGTGATGGTGTAGTCGCTGTTGTCTCGGATAGTGTGTTCAAAATCAGTGGTGTAAAGAACTAATTTTAGGTGTTCTCCTTTTTTCAATTGATGAACGACAGGCTGAAGGTTTAGAGTGACGGTGAACCAGTCGTCAAGAGGGATTGCTTCAATAGTCATGAGTCCAGAACGGTTTTGCAGATTGAGGAGACCTTTTGTGATGACACGATGAGGGGCAGGTGCGAAAGGCAGTTCGTCTAAGTTATCGCGAGAAAAGCTTCTACCGTAATCAACAGTCTTAGGAGCAAGTGGACGTGGGAGGTTACTGAAGTGTTTCTTTTGCTCACTATCTAAGAGTTGGGCAGACAGAATAGCTTTTGGACTATCGGTTTTCAAGCGTAGGGAAAGGGTTGTTTCACCGTTGATAAGTGTGTCTTCTGTGACAGTCAAATCAAGAGTAATGGCATTTGCCTTACCACTAAAGAGGTCTGCTTTAAAGGTCTGGTAAGCTTTGCCATATCGCTCAAAATCAGCTTCTTCGTAGTGGTTTTGGATGGTTTGTTCACCTTCACCAAGTGCTAGTGTTCTTGTTTTGGCTTCACCAAAGCTAGTGAGTGTTTCCCAAGTCTGTTCTTGGCTATTATTTTGCCAGATGACTTTTGGCAATTGATAGCCGTTTTGATGACCGAGCAATTTGTCCGTCAGTAATGCTAGCATACTTTCTCTAAAGTCAATGGATTGCCAGTTGTGGATATTGACGTGGTCGCCTTGATGAAGGATAAGGTGCTTGTCGTGATGCTCCGCTATGGCATTGAAGATATGAAAGACATGACGGGGTTTGACATTCCAGTCTTGTAAACCGTGGACATGAACGGTTGTTGCTCGGATGTTTTTGGCATGTGGCAGATAGTTTCGTTCTTCCCAGAATTGATTGTAGTCGCCTGTTTCACGGTCAAGTTGGTCAACGAGGTTCTGTAGTAGCTCTTGGTAGCGTGAGTTATGACGTAGGTAATCACCTGGGACGAGATTACGAGAGTAGGTCAATTCAGCCAAGCTATCTAAATCCTCACCAGGATAGCCACCGGGACTGCATACCAAGCCATTTTCACGGTAATACTCATACCAAGATGAGATACCAGCTTCGGAGATGATAACTTCAAGCCCTTCGACACCAGTTGTTGCAAGTCCTGTTGACATGGTTCCGAGATAAGAGATACCTGTTGTTGCGACTTTACCATTTGACCAAGTTGCTTTGACTTGCTTGTCTCGTCTGTGGCTAGTGTAGGCAACACGCTTGCCATTGAGCCAATCAATGACGGATTTGTAGGCTTCGATTTGCTGGTAATCGCCACTGGTCATAAATCCAGTTGAACCTGAAGTTCCAATCCCAGAGACATAAATATTTGCAAAGCCTCGTGGTAAGAAAAAGTCATTTAGGGTGAAGGAACGGATATAGGCAAAGGTTTCTTCGGCTTGACCTTCAAGGATATCGGACTGGCTATCAGGATAGGTTGGTAGTGAGATAGGTTCGACGGTCAGTGTTTTAGGAGATTTGACCGTTAGATCGCCTTCCATTTTATAGAGTTTTTTATCACTAGCAGGCTCGTTGACCCCCATGTGATAGGGGCTTGCCGTCATCATGGTTGGTACCTTGTGGGCTGTCCTTGGTCGAATAATCGCCACTTTGACTAGATCTAGTTCACCATAGCCATCGGTATCTAGGGGTGTTTCGACATAGACGATTTCACGAATGAGGTTAGTTGTATCAAAGGTCGGTAAGGCCTTTCCATTGAAAAAATGATACTCATTGTCCACGGGTAGCAAGCCTTGATTTAGCCAGAAATCGACTAGCGTAACACCGTCTTTACGGCGTGTCGCAAGGAGTTGGTGGAGATTACCTAAAAAGTTAGTTTCGTCAAACGTAATTGGAAAACCTGTGTTCGTGACGGTTTTTGCCACGTCAGTAAAATCAACATTTGGAATAAAGTCTAGTAATTGTAAGGCAACCATCTCAAAAATGGCCTTGGTCAATGGTCGATCTGATTGAAAGAAGTCTTTCAAGTCTGTCTCGAAATCAGCAAGTAATTGGCTGAAGGCGAAAGCTTTGTCAGGTTGGTGGACAAAATGTTTTGTTAGAAAGACCTTCAAGGCTTCTTTAGGTTGGGTGTTGCTTGTGATATCTAATCCCAAGGTTTGAAAGTCGTTGACTATTTGTTCTATTGAACTAGGAATGTAGCTAAATTGATTAAAACGCATCATATGCCCCTTCTAAATGGCTTTTATTTCTTTCTTTATTATACTGAATAATATGGAAAATGTCTAAAATAGAATAAAATGTTTGAAACTACGACACAAAAAGATATAATAGATAAGTTACTAATTTTAATTTGAGAAATGAGCCGACAATATTTTGTCAAAATGAAAGAGATGGCTTATAATATATCTTGTAGATTGAGGAGGAAGAGATGACATTTGTTAATCAGATAGATTTTAAAACGCTTGTTCTTCGTGTGAACGATAAAGATGCGAATATCGCCTTTTATGAGCAACATCTTGGTTTGCGATTAGTCTCAGAGGAGAATGCTCTTGCTTTTTTTGAGGCATGGGCAAATACGGAGGCGACATTTACGATTGAGGAATCGCCAACTTATCGAACAAGGGCTGTTGAGGGAGTGAAAAAATTAAATCGTCTTGTTTTCAAAGCATCAAAGCCAGAAGATGTTGCGCAATTATTAGCGCGTGATATCACTGTTCAAACCGTGTTTGAGGGGACAAAAGGTTATGCCTTTGAAACAGTATCACCAGAAGGTGATAGGATACTTCTTCACGCTGAAGACGATGTGACGACTTTATCTGAGATTGCTCGTCCAAACTTAGTTGCTGATGCTGCGTTTAAAGGGTTATCAGATTTTGTCATCAGCGAAGTGGCTATCAATGTTCCAGATGTAGCTGTAGCCAATGCTTTCTATCAAGATTTATTCGAGGGTGAGTCACCCATTCAATTGAGATTTGTAGAAGCACAAGGGCCTGATTTGCAGGTTGAGCCAAATGGGGTTTGGGACTTGGAAATTTTATCCTTCCAAGCAGCAGCTGATACAGATTTTGCAGCCTTGAAGAACCGTCTGGAGACCAAAGGACATTCTGTCTATCTTGATAAAAAAGAAACGATTTTGGTTGTATCAGATACCAGCCGCATCGAAGTATGGTTTGAAAAATAATGGATTTGACGACAATTCGCTTAAAAATACAAGAGCAGATTGATGCCAACCTCTACTTAGGTGCCTGTCTTGCCACATATGATAAGGGAGCATGGCAGGTCATGACCTTGGGCAGTCACACGCCGGAAGAGCCTGTAAAAGCAGATGCTGTCTATGATGTGGCAAGTGTCTCAAAAGTTATGGGAGTTGGGACTATCATGGCTTTTCTTCTGAAAGAAGGACTTATTGATTTAGATAGAACCCTTTATTCTTATTATTCAGAGATTGAAGACAAAACGGTAACCCTAAGGCAATTGGCGACGCATACTTCAGGTGTTGATCCGTATATTCCTAATAGAGATAGTCTAGACGCTGACGGTCTTAGACAAGCTATCAATCACATTAGGTTTGATGCGGATAAAACCTTCCGTTATAGTGATGTCAATTTGATTTTGCTGGGTTTTTGGCTAGAGGAGTATTTTGGCAAATCCCTAGAACAGTTATTTAGTCAACAGATATGGCAACCTTGGCAGATGACTCAGACAAGTTTTGGGCCAAGACCAGAAGCGGTACCTACCATTAATGGCGTTTTTGGCGGTGAGGTACACGATCCAAAAGCGAAGGTCTTAAAAGGAAGTTGTGGTTCAGCAGGGCTGTTTACAACTCTTGGTGATTTACAGCTTTTTTTAGAGCACTATCTAAAAGACGATTTTGCTCGTGACCTATGGCAAAATATGGCAGAAGGCGATAAGTCTCGCTCATTGGTCTGGAATTTAGATGGAGTATGGTTGGACCATACGGGCTATACAGGTCCCTTTGTTATGGTCAATCGTTTGGAACAGCAAGCAGTGATTTTCCTAACTAATCGAACCTATGCCTACGATGATCGTCCGTTATGGATTGCCAAACGCCGAGAACTAAGAGATATCATTAAAGAGACGCTATCAAATAATTAAAAAAGGTTATAGCCAATTCAAGTGCTATAACCTTTTTGTCATGTTGATGTGGTCGATACCAGCTTCTTGATAGATTTCCCCGACACTTTGGAAGCCAAGCTTACGGTAGAAGTCCGCAGCGTGTACTTGTGAATGAAGTGTCATTTGGCTATAGCCGAGTTTTTTTGCAGTTGCCACTGCCTCCATCATGATAACCTTTCCAAAGCCCAAACCTTGATACCTAGCTTTGACTGCCATACGTTGTAAAAGGACGTTTTTTTCATCTAAGGGATATAGTCTGCAAGTGGCCGTGGCGTGTCCCTTGTCATAAATGACAAAGTGAATGCAGCTATCTTCCTTGTCATCGATTTCAATAGTCAGCGGTACCCCTTGGCCTTCGACAAATACTTCTTGACGGATGGCAAGGGCATCTTGATAGATCTGTGATGTCGTATCTCTTGTTGTTAAAATCATCATCCACTCCTTGTTTTTCTTAGTTTATCATATCTGAAGCCTATTTGGCAAAAATGTATTACTTTGTGAGCTATTGTATTGCCTCTTCTACTCTATATGCTATAGTGATAGGAATAAGATTTTGAAAGGATATAAATAAAAGCTATCTTTTTTTGATATGGGATAATAAGGGTTGTCTTTTATACTGTTAATTTCCTCTGAGAGCTAGTTAAGATTGGCTATTTAAAAAAACGACTAAAAAATGAGAAGCTAGGAAATCATCATAGCTTCTCATTGTATGAATTCATTTTAGGCTCTATAATTTCTGTAGTGGGTAACTCCACCATAGAGATTATAGGGCCTTTTGAGTATCAAAAAGTCCCATATGACCTATAATGAAAAGCAAGCAAACCATCATTAGAAAGCCTCATATGGAATA
>NZ_JBRUGW010000023.1:0-32119 GCF_053206505.1 Streptococcus fryi
TCGATGGTGTGATTGAACTTGAGCCAGATTATGCAGAAGAAGTCAATGAAAAGCTCAAGCTAACTTTTCCAGATGTCTCAGCCGTCCTTGTTCCTGTTTCTGAAATTGAAGATGTTGCTGATGAACACGCCGAAGAAAAACCACGCAAGAAAAAACCACGCAAGGAAAAATCAGATGAAACAAGTGATTTAGCTGCTGAATAAATAAGGGGTGGTAACACCCTTTATTTTTAAAAAGGGAGGTTATACATGACTTATTTAACAGAAACTGAATTTAGTGAGTTGGGCTTTGATGAAGTTTCGGATTTTAGTAAGCTATGCCAACGAGCCAAAATTGTAATCGACTTGTACACGCAAGGCATTTATCAAAAAGGGCTTGATTTTGAAACAGACTATGATTATAGAAAACGTTCTGTGAAACTTGCTATGGCGTTTCAGATAGCCTATTTTGATGTCTCTGGTATTTTATCAGCAGATGATAAACAGGCACTATCTAGCGTTTCTATCGGTCGCACAAAGATTGATTATAGGCATCCTCCAAAAGGAGCTAGTCAGCAATTCAATATTTCGATTGATGCAGAGAATGCTTTGAAATCAGCTGGATTTAGTCTAATTGTGGGTGTTGATTATGATAGATAAGCGATTGTTGAAAGATAGTGTTGTTGTTAAAAAAATAGCAACTAAAGACGATTTTGGAGATGCTACTATGTCCGAACCATTGGATGTCAATCCTGTTCGTTTTGATAGGTCAGTGGCAGTCAGAGGTAGCGACAATTCCAAAAGTCGTTCAAAAGTCGGTGTAATTTATATTTATCCAAAGTTCTCAAATGTGACAGTTGACGATACTTGGCTGGGTGCGATTGTTAACGATGGAGAGCGTGATTACACCGTTGTTGGCTATCAAACCAACTTTTTAAATGGCAAGATTTTCAGTTACGAAGTGGAGGTTATTTGATGGCTGATGTTAGAGTAACTGTTAATTTAGATGGTGTTCAGCGTAAATTATCGCCCCAAGCGATAAAACGTGGCAAGGTAGCTATGGGGGAGGAGGGACTGTTGATAATGGAACACCATGTCCCGTTAAAATCTAGCGGAGAAGAAAGTTTAAGAGCCTCTGGTCATGTTAATGGTAACGGCGATATTGTTTATAACACTGTTTATGCTAGGGCACAGTTTTATGGGACAAATGGCATCGTAACGTTCAGAAAGTACACTACCGCAGGTACAGGCAAACGCTGGGATAAACCTTTAAAAACAAATATTGACAGGCTCAAACGTGCAGCTGTTAAAGCTATGGGGGTTAGATAATGCAAAATAACCGAAACTTTCAAGAGGTGCTTTTAGCACGTATCAACCAGATACCAGGTATTGATATTAGGGCTAGGATTGACTATTTCAATGATGAGAATGATGACTTGGTTCTAAATGCTGTTTCTGGTGGGACGGTCGATAAAGAGTACATGGACGGGACTAGAGAAGTCTCGCTGCCATTTGAAATAGCTGTTAAAAGCAAAAATCATAAGCGAGCAAACGACATTATCTGGCAAGTCAATGGCGATTTGTCAGAACTGGATATTGATTTGTCTAGTACAGACGGGACATACACCTTTTTGTCTTTGAGAGTTGAGAAACCAGGCATCAACGGTAGAGATGAACAAGGTTACTTTATTTATTCGATGCAAGTCATCGCTAAATTAGAAATCACAGGAGGAAAATAACATGGTACGTATGAAGAATGCGAAACGCAAACACGAAATCGCACCTTTTGACCCAAAAAATCCAACGACTGTTCCAGAAGATGGCGCAGCATGGAAAAGATTAGCTAAATACATTGAGACTGTCGAAGATGAGACAGATGAAGATACTGACGATACTGGTTACTACGATGGCGATGGTACGCCAGAAGAAACAGTATTGTCAGTTGTCGGCGGCTACTCGTTTGAGGGTATTTTTGATCCAGAGGATGCTGCTCAAGCAATGATTGCAGCAATGAAATATAAGACTGGAGATGCAAGACGTGTGTGGCATCGAGTTACAACATCGGATGGTAAAAAGAGTTTTACACAGGTTGCTAACGTATCCGAAATCAAAGCCGGTTCTGGCGAGGCGACAGCTTATGAGGAATTTGGTTGTACGCTGAAATGGATTAAAGAGCCAGTTGAGAAAGCAATTACTGATTAGGAGGCCATAAATGTCAAATACTATCAATCTTAATTTAGGGACTAAAGCCCTAAGTTTCAATTTTGGAGCGTTTAATCTTGATTATTTTGCAAGTGATAAAAAAGATAAACAAGTTCAAGACAAAGCTGTTGAACTTGAGCAAAAAGTGGATGCGTATCAAGCAGATGCTGACACCATGAACGACCAAGAAGGAAGAAAAGCATTAAAACCCCTTATTGATGAGTTTTTTGAGGCTATGTTTGATGCAGATGCCCCTCAAAAAATTTATGATGCAGTAGGCGAAAATACTTGGAATTACCTCAATGTCTTTTTGCAGGTTTCGGCCACTATTCAAAAAGAATGGAAGAAAAAATTAAACGATGACAATTTCAAGAAGTATCTTGCTGAATAATGTTTGATATTTCCAAAAAGATGGATGACAAGCTGGTACTTAATAACAAAGAGTATCAGCTTTTATTGTCGTTTGATAGGGTCTTGTGGGTTTTTGATATGTGGAGCAAGGAGCATATCCCTATTGATTTAAAACCTAAACTAGCTTTAGCAAAGCTAACTGATGATATGACTTTTAAAGATATGAAAACAGAGGATGCGTTAGCCATCTATAAACAGGTTTTTGAAAAGCATATACAGGTTACTAGAGCTATTGATGAGGTCGATAGGTATGACATCGAGGGGAATGTGTTACCTAAAAAGCCTAAAGATGACCCTGATAGCGATGATAAGCCCTTGTTTAATGTCAAATATGATGGCGAGTACATTTTTTCATCGTTTATGCAAGCCTATAACATTGATTTGATTGAACAACAAGGTGAATTGCATTGGCAGAAATTCAATGCTTTGTTATCTGGATTGCCAGACAACACAAAATTTGTTGAAGTTATGAAGATTAGAGCGTGGAAACCATCCAAGGGTGACAGCTCTAAAGAAAAACAAAAAATGCGAGATTTGCAAGAATACTACGCATTGCCTGATACATAACAAAGAGAGGAGGTAAAACATGGCTGACGGTAAAGTTACCATTGCGGTTGATTTAGATGGTAAAAGCGCACAAGGTGATATAAATAGCTTGAAGTCATCTTTGAGCAGTCTGGGGTCAACGTTCAAGTCTGTTTTAGGCGCTAATTTGGTGGGTGGCGCTTTAATGAGTGGCATTAGTGCGCTTACTGGAGGTGTAAAAAGTGCCTTTTCATCAGCAATCAGCGAGGGTGCAAAACTCCAACAATCAATAGGAGGTATCGAAACACTTTTCAAAGGTTCTGCTGGAACTGTAAAACAGTATGCTGAAAATGCCTTTAGAACAGCTGGCGTATCGGCGAACGAATACATGGAGAACGTTACCTCATTCTCTGCTAGCCTTATTTCCTCATTGGGTGGAGACACAGCGGCTGCGGCTGAATTGGCTAACGTCGCAATGACGGATATGTCGGATAATGCTAACAAAATGGGCTCTGACATGTCACGAATAACAGATACTTACCAATCATTAGCACGTGGCAACTATGCTATGTTAGATAACCTAAAATTAGGCTACGGTGGCACGAAAAAAGAAATGCAACGTCTGATTAAAGATGCTGCATCTTATAAAGATGTCCAAAAAGAGCTCAACATGACTGTTGATGAGGGCGATTTGTCGTTTGCCAATATGGTCAAAGCTATATCCGTTGTGCAAAAACACTTGGGCATTACAGGTACTACAGCAAAAGAGGCATCAGAAACTTTTTCTGGCTCTTTCTCAGCTATGCGTTCAGCTTTTAAGGATTTCTTGGGAAATCTTACAACAGGCGGCGACATCAAGAAACCTTTGGAAAATCTTGCTAAAACAGCCTCCACATTTATATTCAAAAATGCTGTTCCTATGGTAGCAAATGCTTTCAAGGCATTGCCAAAAGCTATCTCAACATTTTTTGCCTCTGCCAAACCAGAGATTGAGGATGGGTTGAAAAGGATGTTGCCAGAAGCGACTGTAAATAGTATTATGGGAGCTTTTGATAAAATTGGTAATTTCTTTTCTAGTTTTAAAGATACAGGAGCTTTAACATCAGTAGCAAATGCTTTTAATGCAATCAAAGACGCAATAGGTCATGTCTTTTCAGCTTTAAGTGGAAACGAGGGAACTCTAACGACAATTGGCAGTTCGTTAGGTAATGTTGTCAAATGGTTTGCAGAGGCGGCTCAAAAAGGAGCTGAATTTATTTCATCTTTGCCCCCTGATACAATTAGGTCTATCGCTGGCGCAGTTTTGGGAGCAGTTGCTTCCTTTAAGGCAATGAAGGGAGCTGTTTCAGCAATAAACAATGTACGTACAGCGTTTAGTTTGTTAAAAACAGCTTTGACAGGCAATCCGTTTGTGATTGCAGCGGTCGCCATAGGTGTCCTTGTTTTCGCTTTTATTAAGGCATATAACAGCTCTGAAAAGTTCAGGAATGCTGTTGATAAGGTTGTAAGTAGTGTTTCAAATTTCTTGAAAAATGCTGACCCAGAGAGATTAAAAAGTTGGGCGGCAACGATTGCAGCAGTAGCAGGCAGCTTTGCAATATTTAAAAAAATCAATGGTTGGAATCCATTTAAAGCGTTTGGCACGGGTGGTAAAACAGCCTTAGATAGTGTTAAGAATGCATTGTCTGGGACAAGTAGCGAATCCACACGTTCCAAGGGTATTATTGAGCAGGTCTTTTCTGGGCTAGGTACATTGATTTCATCAATAGCGCAAGGTATATCAACAGTTTTACAAGGTCTTGCAGCAGCTATATCAACAGTAGCACAGGGATTTGGACAAGCGGCATCTATGGCAAGCCCAGCTCAATGGTTAGCTATGGGGGCTGCGATGTTGATGGTTGGTGCTGGTGTGGCTTTGGTCGCTGGCGGTATCTATATCTTGGTACAGGCTGCCATTCAACTATCTAGCGCTGGTAGTGGAGCTGCAATAGCTCTTGTTGGTTTAGGTGTCGGAATTGCTGCTTTAGCAGGTGTATTTGCTTTGCTAGGGCCAGCTTTGTCAGCTGGCGCAGTAGGTATTCTAGCTTTTGGTGCAGCAGTCGCCTTGATAGGAGTTGGAGTTTATGCAGCATCAGCTGGATTATCAATGTTAGCTGGACATTTGCCAACCATTGCAGCACACGGAGCGAGTGCGGCCGTTGGAATAGCAGCGCTTGGAGCTGGTTTGCTAGTGATGGGAGCAGGTGCTTTGGTCGCTGGTGCGGGAGCTTTAGTATTGGGTGCTGGTTTACTTGTAGCAGGCGCAGGAGCTCTAGTTTTTGGGGCAGGTATGCTTGTTGCTGCTGCTGGAGTTGCAGCCTTTGGAGTTGCGCTAAATGTTTGTAAACCAGGTGTGACGGCTTTCGCCAACGCTATCACAAAAGTCATCAATGCTATTAGTGGAGGATTGGTAGCAATCCTTAACTCTATATCTGGAGTTATTACATCTGTTGGTACTGCAGCACTTAATGCGGGAAAAGGATTCAATCAGCTTGCAAATGGTGTTGTCAAGATAACCAACACTAATCTTGGAGACATGGCTGCGTCACTCACGGCTGTTGCAATTGGTGTTGGTAAGATTGCAGGTCAGTCAGCAGGGTTAGCACAAGCTGGATCTGGCATGACTAAGCTAGGTACTGGCATGCGTACAGTATCAATCGCATCTACCACAGCAGTTTCAGGTCTGACAGCATTTGCTACTAGAATTACTACCCTATCAACAACAGTAAGCACATTACCAACGATGATGACAACAGCATCAGCTGGATTTGCGAGCTTTACTGCTCAAGCAGTAAGTGGTGTAGCAGGTTTATCAGCCATCAATGCACCTATCGCTATGTTTAAATCTCAAATCATGACTATTACACCAGCTTTAATGATGGCGAGCACAGGGTTTGCCTCATTCGGTTCAAGGGCAATGGTTATTAGTGCAGCTTTTGTTACAGTTGGAGGACTTATCACGGCATTTAATGCACGTGTCATGACAATCACAACATCAATGACAACAGCAAGCAGCTCATTTACTATGTTAAGCTCTGGAGCTATGATTGCTGGTACAGCTTTAATGGCAGTATCAACAGGTTTTGTGCAAGTTGGGTCAAGCTCTACAAGCGCCTCAGCGCAAGTCAGAAATATGGCGACTAGCACACAATCAGTTATTTCAGCTTTTAACGCTATGCGAGGACAAGTGCAATCATCAATGCAAGCTATTTTGTCTACTATTCGCTCTGTTGGTAGCCAGATGAAGTCGCAAGGTCGCCAAATCGGACAACAAACAGCCCAAAATATCGCTCAAGGTATTAGGGGTGGTGTAGGACAAGCACAAGGGGCTATGCAAGCTATATTAAATGCTGTACGAGCTACTGGTATGTCTGGTGTTGGTATGATGCAAAGTATCGGCTCTATGATCGGTCAAGGTTTAGCAGCTGGTATGATGTCAGCTTTAGGAGCTGTTACGGCGGCCGCTAATGCTCTTGTGGCGCAAGCTGAAAGAGCGGCAAGGGCAAAAGCTCAAATTCACTCACCATCACGGCTTTTTAGAGACAGTGTTGGTCGTTTCTTGCCAATGGGTGTTGCTGTTGGTATTGAGAAAAACACCAAATATGTTGATAAGGCTATGGGGAGCATGTATGACGATATACAGGCATTTAGCTATAAAGCAGAGGATGTTATCGGAGTTGGTAAAACAAAGCTATCTAAAGTAGTACAGGTCAAATCTGACTTAGAAAGTGCTATAAAGGCGACTGTTGAGGTTGCTAAAGAGAAGTCTAACAATCTTTTGGAAAAGGCTCTTGATGTTGCTGAAAAGGCAATGGATAGACCAGTGGAGATGTTGTTAGATGACAATACACTTGTTGCTAAAACAGGTGACAAATTCGCTAGTTATCAAACTGAACAAGTGAGACGTGAGAACAGAATGAAAGGAATACTCGTATGACCGCAGAAATGACATTCAACGGTGTTGATATGTCACGTTTCTTTAGAATTACGGATATCATTCGCCCAATTGGAAACAAAAGGAGCGTATCTACGGATAGCGCTCCCGCCTTGGGCGTAAACATCCAGCAAGTGAAACGTGCAGAAAAAGAACACACCATTAAATTTGACATGAAAGCCTCTAGTCCTGTTGAAATGGAACAGCTTAAACATGACTTGGCAGGTGTTTTGAACGTCTTAGAGCCAGTTAAAATCACCTATGGCGATGAACCAGATAAGTATTACCTTGGTATGCCAGTAGATGACATTACGCCAGATAACTTGACAAGGTGGTTTCAACGGTCAGAGCTTAAACTTATCATCCCAGACGGAGTAGCTCATAGTTCCAGTTATAAACGCTTAAAGAGTCAACCGTTCAGAACACAAAAACCTAAAATAACATTTGATATTACTAACGCTGGCACAGTTCCAACATATCCAATTATAAAAGTCAAACATCATTCGGAAAATGGTTATATTGGCTTAGTAAATTCTAGTGGTGCTCTTGAATTAGGTTATCGAGATGGTACTTCCCCTCAACCCAAGCAATCTTCTCTGGTTGCGTTAGATTTTGGAACAGGAGATAACATTACAAAAGCGATTAGAAATGGGGTTGTAAATCAAGCAGTAACGCCTGAGAGAGTTGGTTTATCAGGAAAGATTGATTTGTTTCATAATAGACTACAATTGCCACAATCAAAAACCTTTCGAGAGGGTAATACAGCGTGGTCAAATAGTCTTGATGGACATCTTGATTTCACAACTGTAAAGACAAGTGAAAAATCAAAAATAGTTGCTAAAAATAGACCTAGATTTGAGTGTAGGGATAACTTAGATTCTTCTGTCATGGATATTTGGCAAACACGTATGACAGTCTATCTTAAAGCAAATACAACTTATACATTGACAGCCAGAGGTTGCTCACGTAACTATGTACCAGGTCAAAAAGATTTACCGTATATTTTTGTTGATTTTAGTTATGGAAATGACTTAGGTGCTTTTCTTGATTTTAAAAATAGAGATTATCAAACAGATTTTATAACTTTTACAACGCCAGAAAATTTAGATGAAAAAAAGCCTTTTGTTATTAGAGGCATGGCAACTCCAGAAGATCAAGACTGGACTGGATTGTGCTTGGATTGGTATGTTTTGTATGAGGGCGAAAAATCATTTAGTTCATATCCCACAAACGATGCGTCACAATATATGAAATATCGCTATATTGGTTTAACGAACTCATCAGCTATTTCAAATCCACGGTCGTATGTTTGGCAAAAAGAAACGGATGATGCTACAGAACGCTCTCTATATGCTGAGACGTGGAAAGCTTCGTCTTTATCCTGGGATATTCCTGAAACAAGTCTTAATGAGTCGATTTGGTGGAGTCAGCTTTTTAAAAGTAACAATTTAAATTGCTTAGGGAAAATACTAATATCCGTTTCTGATAGAACGGGAATGCTTTTGTATGGTTTTTCTGTTGAAAAAAATGAAATAGGTTCAAAGGCAGTTGCAAAAGTTTTTGGGAAAAATGGAGAGGTTATGCGATCTTGGGATTTTAAAGTATCGGATAAGTTAAGTGAAAATCCTTATGCTGATACTAGTGGTGTCGGTCATTTAATGCGACAAGATGAGATTTTGAAAGTTAATTGGTTTGGAACGTTTTACACTCTACAAACTCCGTTAATAAAAGGCCATAAAGCTAGCAAGGTTCATTTAACATTTTTTCACAGAGGAGCTATCAAAACATTAGATTTTATGAGCGTGGGAGGCTTGATTGTTAGGCGTGATTTTGTAACAAATGGAAATGAAGTGCCAAATCGCTACTATGCTGGGTCAGAAGTGGTAATTGATTGTGAATCAGACACAATCTTTCTTGACGGGCAAAATAGTACAAGAGATCTAGTAGATGGTTCTGACTGGCTGGAAATCCCTCCTGGAAATAGTCAACTGGATTTGTTTGTATCTAGCAATATTCAAGATATGCCTGATGTGACTATATTATTTGAGGAAAGGTGGCTATAATGCTTTTAACAATCCATGACAGGAATATGGTTAAAGTTGGTTTCATAGACAACAAGAAACAAAAAACACTTAATTATTATGCGGATAAGTGGGTTCGTAATCTAGAAAGTGGAGCATCAACATTTGAATTTACTGTATTTAAAAAAACAATACAATCAGATACAGCTCATGAAAAGGCTTATAATCTTTTGCATGATAAAGCATATATATCGTTTAAACATGATGGAAAATCTTATGTTTTCAACATAATGCGTCTTGTTGAAGATGAAAAAACAATCACATGCTATTGTGAAAATTTAAGTCTTTCTCTGATCAACGCATATTCAAATCCTTACAAGGCAGAAAGAGCAATGACTTTTGAAGAATATTGTATTGCATTTGATTTATTAACAAGTTCGCAATTAACAATAGGTATAAATGAGATATCAGAGAAAAAATTAAAGCTTGATTGGGATGGACAAGAGACAAAGTTAGCACGCTTGATATCTCTTGTGCATCGCTTTGGAGCTGAAATGGATTTTGAAACTCTCTTATATCCCGACAGTAGCCTGAAACAGTTTACTGTTAACATTTACCGCGCTTATGACGGAGATGCTTTTCATGGCGTTGGTCAAGCCAAACAAGCTGTTCTGCGTTATGGCAAACACATTGAAAGCATTGTTAGAACTATTGATAAAACAAATATCTATAACGCTGTAAGACCTGTCGGGAAAAATGATGATGAAAAGACCGTCACTATAGATGGTTTGGATGGCTGGGAATCGTTCAATGATGCGGGTGTCAGAGAATTTTATCAATCTGGGGACGTATTGTATGCTCCCCTCTCTATGCAGGACTATCCAGCTAGTTTTGCAGGAGATCAAAACTATATTGTTAAAGATATAGAAGTTGATTCCGATAACCCAAATCAAATCAGGGCGGTAGGGATTAGAAATTTAAAGAAAAATGCCTATCCAGCTGTTACATATGAAGTAACAGGTAATACTAATTTAAATATCGGTGATACGATAAAAATTATGGATGATGGTTTCCATCCAACGCTGTTTTTAGAGGCACGTGTTGTAGAGCAGATAATTAGTTTTACACAACCTAACCAAAACAAGACTATTTTTGGAAACTTTAAAGCTTTAGAAAATAGGTTATCCGATAAAATAAGAGATCGGTTAGAAGAATTGGTTGATAGCATTAGACCATATATTTTAACGTTATCAACTGATAATGGCACTGTATTTAAAAACGGACAAGGGGAAACACTCGTTAATGTACATTTAAGTAAAGGTATAAAGCCAGTTGATAACGCAGTGTTTAAATGGTCATTTAAAAATCAAGAGTTTCAATCAAACGATTTTACTGTTCGATCAGGAGAAGTAAACGAGACAGAGGTACTGACAGTATCCGCTTTAATAGGTGACACAGTTGTTGCTAAACAAAGCTTGACTTTTATTTCAATTTTCGATGGTCGAGATGGAAATGACGGTGTAGCAGGTCGAGATGGCGTAGGTATTAAAAAAACAACTATCACATATGCAAGTTCTACTAATAGCAATCAGGCACCTCATGGCGGATGGCAGCAGACTGTCCCGCATGTTTTGCCAGGTCAATATTTGTGGACCAAAACTGTATGGACATACACTGATGGAAAAACAGAAGTAGGGTATAACGTTTCTAGGATAGGACAAGACGGTAATACTGGTAGAGATGGCGTACCTGGAAAAGATGGGGTTGGAATTAGAGATACTACTATTTCTTATGCACAATCAAGCTCTGGCACAGTGGCACCGTCAGGCGGTTGGAGAGAACAAGTCCCTGTTGTATCTCCAGGTCAATATTTGTGGACTAAAACTGTATGGACGTACACTGATGGCACTAGTGAAACAGGCTATTCAGTAGCGTACAAAGCTGTAGATGGTCAACCTTCTCATATCCATTTTGCTTACGCAGATAGTCAAGACGGTCGACAAGGTTTTAGTTTTAGATCTAACGGTCAGCGCTATAGAGGACATTATTCAGATAATAATAGAACACCAAGCCAAGACCCAACTGCTTACAGCTGGATTGACACTTTGGCTCATGTCGAGATGGGAATTAGAAACTACGCCGAGGACTATTATTTCACAAAAGGTCTTTGGGAGTATTCGCAGGGAGATAATTCACCTCAAAACATTAACTTTAATGATGGCAGTTATACATTGACAACGACTACAAGGACTTGGCACCAATTACAAATTCATTCAGAAAGCGGTGGGCGTTTGGGTGGCAAGGCTGATAGTACGGCTTTGGCAGAACTTATTGAGGGCGAGACATATACACTCTCTGTTGAGGTAAAGGTCAACTCTGGAGACGATATGATATGGCTAGAATTGCGTGACAATGGACGTGTTAATTATAACCATGTGGTTACTCACATCGGTGGTTCATCATCATCTAATCTTATTCGTGTAACTAATCAATGGAAACGTTACGAAATAACAGGGGTGATAAAACCAAATAATGATTTCAGTCATAGGCGTATTATTTTGGGATACAACGGTATTGGATCTGTTTCGTTTAGAAAAGTGGAATTAACTAAAAGTAGTACTTTTGTGGATGCTGGTGTATCTCAAAACGATATAAGGAGAGAACTGAACTCAAAAGCAGAGCAATCACTGACTGAAGAACAACTTAACGCATTAAGAGAACAACAAGAGATACAAAAAGTAGAGCTTGAGGCCAAGGCCTCGTTAGAGGTTTTAAATGAATGGAGGGAGGCTTATGAAGCGTTTGTCAATGAAAATAGACAGGCTCAAAGCGATTCGGAAAGTGCATTGATAAAAGCCTCAGCACGTGTATCAGCTCTTGAAACGGAATTCGGAGAATTTAAAGAGTTAAAAATCTTTATGACAAAATACATATCGAGTTCCGAAGAGGGATTGATTTTAGGTAAACATGATGGAAGTACAGCAATTCGAATTGATACAGATAGGATTTCGATGATGTCCGCAGGTCGTGAAGTCATGTATATTAGTCAAGGGGTTATTCATATTGATAACGGTATTTTTACTAAAACTGTTCAAGTAGGAAATTTTAGAGAAGAACAATATCATTTAAATCAAGATATGAATGTGATTAGATTTGTGAAAGGGTAAAAAATGCGAAAGAGAATTATAAACACAACGAATTATAGTGATAAATACGTTGATATGGATGTTTCGTGGCATGTTGTTAGTAGGGATGAAGCTCAAAATCGTTCTACTGGTAAATTGAAAGTAACGTTATACGCTTCTGATGAATACACATTAAATTCAATTCGCAAAAAGTTGAAGACTAGGTCTATAACAGTTGGGGGGAGACAATTATTACCTATATATTTCGACTCAAATAGCAGAACAGAATCGGGGCCTACTGAACACAGCATAACATTCTACAGTTTCGAAGAAACTTTTGTTCACAACGAAATTGGTGAATTAACAGCACCGGTAAATATGGTGGTACGTAATGAAAGTTACATGGGTGAAGATACTGTTGTTTTTGATTTTAGAATTGTAACACAAAACATCAATAGAGCTAGTGTCGTTAGTACAAGTGGTGATTTAATTGGCGGTGCTTTATCAATCGGTATTTCAAGAAAACATAACTTGTTTAAGCATAATATACGTTATGAGGTTGGGAATCAATCAGGTGGCATTGCTAATAATGTTGATACAAGCTATCGCTGGACAATTCCAACAAGCATAGCTACACAATTTCCCAACTCAACACAAGGAAGTTTGAAACTTTACGTAGATTGCCTTTACAATGGAAAAAAATTTGCGACTGTTACTCATTTTTTACAGATAAGAGTACCAGATACAATGGTTCCGACATTTTCTGGCGTAACATTGACAGATAAAAATGGCACTGCTAGACAAATAATGCCAAGAAACAACTTTATACAAATCATATCTGATATTCAGGTTGCTTTTTCAGGAGCTAGTGGCATCAATGGTTCAAGTATAATTAGTTATCGTGCTGAAATCGTTGGTCGCTCACAAACTATATCAAGCAACAATGCGTATCTGGGGATTATGAATTGGTCGGGTAATGCGGTTTTGCGAGCATGGGTAATTGACAGCCGTGGCAGAACATCAGCAAAAAGAGACTTTCCATTTACTGTACACGCTTATAAATCACCTGCATTAACATTTAAAGTTCAACGAACTGGCGCAAAATCTGATATTTTATCAATTTATCGCACTGCTCAAATTACACCACTGACGGTTTCTGGAGTGCAAAAAAATACAATGACGCTCAATTTCAAAACGGCTTTGAAAGGTTCGTCTCAATTCACATCTAACAATTCAAGTGCGAGCGGATCATGGACAAACACCTCTCAGTTGACAAACTCTTTGGCAAATCTATCTGGAACGTTTCCGCTAAGTAATTCTTACACAGTCTTAGGTACATTATCAGATAGGTTTCATAGCGTTGAGTTTCAGTGGGTTGTTGGGACTGAACAAGTGGTGATGAGCTATGACAAGGATGGTCGTGTTGGGATTGGTAAGGTTGCGGAATTAGGAAAGGCTGGCTCTCTTGATGTCGCTGGTGATATTTATAGTGGTGGACATGCCATCCAAATTCATCCTTTAACAGGAGGAAATCCAGCTTTAGGCTATTTAGATAGGTTTGATATTGATTCACCTAAAAAAACGGGATTTGGTTGGGGACTTATAAGTAGATTTTTCTCTTCTTTTAACTCAAATGGTGTCATTCAAACATTTTTCACTAACGACAAAGAAGCTACTCAAATTTGGACAGCTCATACTGGCAGGGCGCAATTCGGCAGATATCGTTCGTGGAGTAATGGGGACTGGGGCGAGTTGTGTGCTGTTGGTATTGACAATTTTTATCCTGTCGGCAGTCTCTATCTCTCGACAAACAACACTAACCCCTCGACGTTCATGGGTGGAACGTGGGTATCCCACAGCAATAGCAACGGTATTTATTACTTTAAACGAACAGAGTAAAAAATCCCTAGTTTAAAAGGGATAATGGAAATATAGGAGGATATACATAATGTTAAAAATTACTAAAACACGTCAAACAACAGCAGAATTTTTTGTAGATGAAGATGGTCAACAGAGACTTGTCAAGACTACTGTAGTCAATACTGGCAATGATGCTGTCTCAACAGTTTATGAAACGCTGCATGAGCCAGACTTATATGCAAAACATCGCAGAGAAATGCGACAGTATGAAAAACAACTGCGTGAATTGCGCTATAAAATCGAGGATGAGATTTTAGCAGAGCTGGATAAAGCAACTGAGGAGGAGTAACATGACTGAAAATGTTTCAATAGTATTAGCAGCTATTGTGGGCTATATCGTCCCAATAGCTAGTTTGTACTTTACGAATAAGGCTCGTATCAAGGAGTCGGAGCATCGTCAAACGGTGCTTGAAATGGAAGTTAAACACCTCACTGAAAAGGTTGAACATAATATTGTTCGCTTGGATAATCATGATGAACAAAGCAAGGCTTTGTTTGCGTTTCAGGAGCAGGTGAAGCACTTGATGTTAGTTGTCGAGGAAGTTAAAAATGATGTTAAGTCGATTATGAAAGGAGAATAACTATGATTATCAACTGGAAACTACGTTTTAAAAATAAGGCTACACTAGCAGCAATTGTAGCAACAATTATCTTGCTAGCTCAACAAATCGGTTTAAAATTGCCTGACAATATCACCGAAGTCACAAATACAGCGCTGACCTTGCTTGTCTTGTTGGGTGTCATCAATGATCCAACAACAGCAGGCCTATCAGATAGCGATAGAGCGTTAAGCTATCGTGAACCAAACTAAGAGGGGAAAACAGTGAAAGCGATAGGCAAGTTACTCATAGCGATTGCGTTATATGTCTTGTTGTATATCGTTTTCTTTCCTTTCTTCTGCATGCTTTTATTTTTGGAGGAATATTATGACAACAGTAAATGAAGTAGTACAATTTAATGTCAATCTTGCCCATTCTGGAATGGGAGTAGACAAGGATTTAGTTCATGGTTTTCAGTGTGCGGATGTTCCTTGCTACACAGCTAAACATTTTTTCGGAGTTGATTTGTGGGGGAACGCTATTGATTTGTTAGATTCTGCAGAATCAGCAGGTTGGCGAGTTGTGCGTACACCTACTAACGAAAAACCACGTAAAGGTGCGTTCTTTGTTCAGTCGGTACCTTATCACGAATTTGGGCATACTGGTATGGTGTATGAGGATAGCGATGGCTACACTATGAAAACTGTTGAACAGAACATTGATGGAAATTGGGATGCACTTTATGTTGGAGCTCCAGCACGTTTTAATACCAGAGATTTTACTGGGATTACTGGTTGGTTCTATCCTCCTTACGAAGATGGAGGCGTAGCAGTCCAAATTGAGCCTACAAGCCAAGAAATTGAACTGTATCCAGAGAATGGGACATTTACATTAGGTGAAGTGCCTATCAACGTTAGACGAGCTCCTAGCCTCAATGGTGAGGTTGTAGCAGTCTATGAACCAGGTCAATCGGTAAAATACGATAGCAAGGGTTCAGCTAATGGCTATCGCTGGATTTCTTACATTGGATCATCAGGTAAGCGTAATTATATGGCGATTGGTCAGACAGACCAAAACGGTAATCGTATTAGCTTGTGGGGAACACTCAAATGATTTATGTGATATAATAAAATAGCCTTTGGCTCCAACACAACCATCCTCGATTTAGTTCGGGGGTGTTTTTTTCGTTGCTCGGAAAAAAATCAAAAAAATTTAAAAAAATGTACAAAAAATGTTGACGTACGGAAACATTTGGTATATAATATAATCATAAAGATAAAACAAATAGCCAAAACGGCAGGAGGAAACAAAAATGACAATGGCACACATCAAACTTTACGAAACTAAAGAACCAGAACTTCAACTAAACGATATCGAATTTATTGGTTGGGTTGACAATACAGATGTTGAGCTTGCATTAGTAGTTGACGGTAAGTTTGTTAATCACGAAAGAATCATTGAAATCGACATGAACAAAGTTGATGAAGATGAGTACGACTTTGATGATAAAAAAGATATCGAAAAATATATCTCAAACGAATGTAACTTAGATAATGCAGTGAAAGTCGCAGAAGGCTACGATAACGTATGATATTAGATACAGAAAAGGTTGAGAAGGTCTTGCTAGACAAGGCTTTCTCTGGTCCTTTAATTCAAGCAAAAACTGGAATTTCTAGAGGGAAAGTCTCAAAGCTAAGAAATGGCGATTGTTCTTTTAAAGACATGACCATTGAAAGCTACAAAAAAGTCCAGAAATGGATTGATGATGAAAACTTATGATATAATAAAAAACGTGACTAGGTTTCCAGTCACGTTTTATCTTTATTGCCACCCAAAAGGGTGGTTTTTTTCGAATTATAAAACAGGAGGAGAAAACATGTTTTATAAAAGTGAATTGGAAGAAATGATTGAGAGAGGTTTAGTTCAAGACACAGTGAATGTCATTAGGAAAAACGGACAGATTTTTGATGTGGTACTTGATGGTGAACCCATCAAGGATGATGAGGTTGTGACGGTTGAGGATTTAGCTGGTGTATTGAATGAACTTTCTACATATTAAATACAAAATTAAAATACACGCATTGAAATACGTGTACTTTAAATTAGTGTTTTCGGCCATTAAATTTTCCACTTTATTTTTATATGGCCTTTTTTTACAAACACTCTGTCAATCAAGAGGTTAACCACGTTTTTTTGCTTGTCATATTCAAGCAAAAGTATATCTTTATTGGAAAGAACCTGTAAAAAATTGTTTTTCTTTTTTTGTTGTTCAATTTCAGGATTGTTGTTTAATTGTTCCTCTAGCAAGTCACGCTTTTTCATCAAGCTACTGTTTTGTTCTTTCAGCTCATCAAGCTCAATCATGTCATTCAAGTAAAGCTCATTTAGCTTTTTTATTTTTGCAGATAATTCAGCTATCTGTTTTTCGATTTTTGAGATATCTATAGTCCTGGATGATACGAATAGGCTATCTAGTTCATTGGGGTTCATCTGGAGCTTTTTAATCTGGTCGAGGACATACTCTTCCAGAGGCTCTGCCAAATATGAGCCAGAGTCACATTTTTTATAGTCGTTATAGACAGTTATGGGTCTTGTTGACTTTATGTGCCTGTTACTGCATTGATATTTTCTAGTCCTAGTTCCGTCTAGCCGCTTTTTATTCAATATGATTTCTAGCGGAGCGCCACAATAACCGCAGCGTATCATGCCAGATAGCAAATATTTTGATCTGAAAGGTCTGGAGTTTTTATTAAAGGCGTATGTTTCTTGCCGCCTTCTATCGTATTCTTCTTGAACCTTTAAGAATTTATCGTAGTCAATTATCTTTTCGTTAGAGCCATCATATATTTGACCAATATACCTCACTTTTCCAGCGTATACAGGGTTAGTTAGTATTCGTCTTAATTTTTCATAGTACCATTTTTTCCCATCAGTGATTAAATTGTTTTCATTCAAGTAGTCTCTTAGTTTTGATACAGACCTGCCACCGAGAAATTCGCTAAAGATAATTTTAACGATTGCAGCCTCTGCCTCATCAATGACAAGTGAGCTTGTTTCTTTGTCATATCTGTAACCATAAGAGACTTGCCCCCACATCATAGGCTTTCCTGACTTTGCACGACCGATTTTACCCATCATCATACGCTCTCTGATAGTATCTCTGTCTAGTTGCCCAAAAGCTGATAAAATACCGACCATAGCCTTTCCTAGAGCGCTAGATGTGTCAAAGTTTTCTGTCAAGCTGATAAAGCCTATCCCGTTTTTTTCCAACACATCCTCAATGAATGCGATATTGTTACGTTGAGAGCGACCAAGCCTTTTTAGATCATAGACAATCATAGTGTTAAATTTTTTCTTTTTGGCATCTTTAGATAGCCTACTCAATTCTGGTCTTATGACGGTAGCGCCAGATACACCAGCGTCAATGTATGTATCATACACAGACCATTTGTGTAATTTACAGTAATTAGTGAGCAGAGCTATTTGTTCATCAATACTGTACCCTTCTTCGGCTTGACCTTTTGTACTTACACGTACATATATTGCTACTTTATTAGTTGTTTTCATTGTTTTTGCACCTCTTTTTTGATAAAATAGGTACAAGAAAAAGGGCTTTTTAATGCCTTATTTCTTGTAGTGTAGCCTTATGCTCCAAGATTGCCGTCTGGGGAGCATAGGGCTTTTTTGCTTTAAATTTCTACTGGGACAAAGCTACCAATAACATCATAAATCTTGATATAGGTATCTTCAGCTGGCGGGTAGTCTATAAAGATATCATCGTACTTTTTATTAAGTGAGACAAGACGTAGACCACCTTCTTCCGTGTAGACTTTTTTAAAATATGTTTCGCCATTGTGAACAACTATGCAGAGCTGACCACTATATGACGACAACCCTCTGTCTACCAGATAAAGCATATCGCCTTGTTCGTACTTTGGCAACATACTATCCCCGCGGACACCGATAGCGTAATCATGCTTGGGTGGTTGCTCTCTCGTGTAGACCGTATAAGTATCGTAGTCATCCGCTTCATATCCACGACCAAGACCACTTGCAGCCGCAGCATAAGTAATCCCTTGCACTTCATATAGGTCAGACTCGTCTTCGAGTTCTTGTTCTTTTAACTGTATTTTAGCAAAATCAAGAACTTTATCTTGCCTTGGTTGTTCTAGCTGGTTGTAGATGGTGAGGATTGGGAGAGTAGCAATAGCAGGGTCGTCCGTCCACCCCATAAAATATGCAGGTGTTGTATTGAGAACGGTAGCTATTTTTTCTAGTGTTTCAGTAGGCATTTTCTCAATATCCCCTTTTTCATACCTGAATATTGTAGAACGTGATACCCCTATTTTTTCAGCTAACCAATCGGCATTGAAACCCAGCTCTATTCTGCGGGCTTTTATTCTTGCTCCTACACTCATTTTTTGACCCCTTTTATAGTTTATATTTAGATTATACACCCTATATCGCAAAAATGCAACAACAAAAATCGCAAAAATGCTATTTTGTTGTTGACATTTATTTATTGATGATTTATAATTTAATCAACAAGTCGCAACAATGCGACAAGAAAGGAGTGAGACTATGGTTGATGTTTCAAAGCTCAAAGGTAAGATAGTTGAAAAAAATACTACTCAAGAAGCACTTGCAGATGAGATTGGTATTGATAGAAGCACATTTTACCGTAAAATGAAGCAAGGCGGAGCATTTTCTGTTAGAGAAGCCAACATTATTGTTTCTTTTTTAGGTCTATCTGAAAAAGAAGCTTTGTCAATTTTTTTTAATCAACAAGTCGCAACAATGCGACAAATGACATAGAAAGGAGAGAGGATGGAAGAACGATTAAACTCCCTAAATACAAAAAGAGCTTTCATTGTTTCTCAAATAGGCGAAAAACGTCTAATAGAGACAATGAAAGCCTTAGATGAAATTATGACAGAACAAAAATTACTACCTGTCATACTTGTTAGCATTACGGAGTATCACAGTGCCGTAAAGCTACTTCCTGAGTTGTAAGATGTAACTGGAATAAATCTTCATTTCTTTCTTGATTATATTTGATGAAATGAGAATTTAAGTCAGCTACTGTCAAAGCTGCATTGTAGATTTTATCAATCATGTCATTCTCTACTCTAGCAAGGCAGTAAAGGCAGTTAATGCTTTCTGGTTTTGCATATAGGTTGATTGGAAAAGCATTTCCACAGTACATACATTGCAACTCCGCAGTGGTCATTAGAGCCATAATTTGTCCTCCTTTCCGTAATGATAAGACCATTATATCACGGAGGAGAAAAGACAACCAAGATAGAAAGGAACGAATATGAAATCATTAAAAATCACAATCAAACCTAAGGATGATAAAAACCCCGTTTTGAATCTTGGTGGTAAAGAATTACAACAATCATGGCTATCATCTGGCTACAATATCCAAATTGGAGAATGGACACTAGGGCGAGGAGTTTCTGAATTTAGGCTAGAAATGCCAGCAAATAAAAGACCGACAGCCACTATTGTCTTTAATCCAGATGTGGTGGATATTGAAACAATAGCGACAGGCGGTCAGATACTATGGTCTGAAAACGACAGTGACTAGGTCATCATGCCATATGTGAATAGTAGCATTGATTTGTCCAGATGTAATAAGTTGCTTGGCGGTATCTTTCACATCTTCTTGGTCAAATTCACTTGCTACAAAGTCGTGGGCAGTGCCAACTGGGATTGTTGGTTCAAGTGCTGCAAACTCAATGATTTTGTCAGCTATTTCTTGATTATAAGACATAACATTTACCTCCTTTCTGCATACATTATAGCACAGGGGGAGCAACCAACATAGAAAGGAGAGAGGATGAGACCTAATCGTTATCCATACAATACAACATTAAAAGCCTCAACTACTGAAATAGTCAAGGCTTGGGAAACTTCTTACTCAGAATTTCTTGTTAAAAACAAAGAAGCACAAGAATCGGCTAAGAAAGAATTGGATAAAGCTATTTGTAGGCTTTGTCAACTATGTCATTAAGTGTTTTTGTTGCTTTTTCAGTTGCAAGTCTGTCAACTTGGATATCTTTGGCAGTCAGCAACTTTTCAATGACATCAATAACAGCGGTAGTTGCAACATCAGCTGGATTTTTCTCAATGTACTCAGCGATTAGTTTGTAACTGGCTTGTTTTAGATTTTCAAAATCATTCATCACATTCACCTCCTTTCTGCACATATTATAGCACAGGGAGGTTAGGAAGGAAAAAGTGGCGTTAAATCAAAAAAAGCACCTCATGGAATGCAATCCAAATGAGGAGCTAAAGAAAACTAACTACTTAAATTATACCACAAAATGACAGAATTAGACAAAACACAACGACTTTTAGTAACGAACTGGCAACGTAATTATTTTCAGTTGAGCGATGCTTTAATAAATAGTTTGGTCGGTTTGACAGTGATTGATACGCTTGACATTTTAGCTCAAGCTAGAAAGGAAAAAATATGGTCAAAGAATATTATACTGTGAGCCATGAAATGGCAGATGGAACAGAACTTGATGATATTACAGGGTATGTTATTCCAGACAATCATCCAGTATATGACATATTCAGGAGAGAAAACGAGGCTAGATTGGAGGCAAGTGCTTAATGCAATATATCTTTCAGGAACACAAATGGGAATTATACATCAATGAATAATCATTTTTTACAAAATCCTAACCTTTCAAGCTCTGCTAAAGGTGTTCTAGCAGTCATCTTGAGCAATAAAGATGATTGGCGTATTTATCCAGACGAGATTGCAAAAAGGTCTAAAGATGGACTTGTGAGCCATAGGTCAGCATTTGAAGAGTTAGAAAAACATGGTTACATGAGAACTTTGAAAAAAAGTTTAGGTAGAGGGAAAGGTATTCAGCATTATAGATTTGTGCAGGATATTCCAATTACAGATGATTATTTTAGTTATATCTTAGAGAAATTTGAAAAAGAGTTATCAACAGTTCTTGTTGATTACGGAGATGATTGCACTTTACAAGGTTAGATTTTACAACTTTGTATTTTACAACTTTGCACTTTACAAGGTTAGATTTTACAACTTTGTATTTTACAACTTTGTATTTTACAAGGTTAGATTTTACAACTTTGTATTTTACAACTTTGTATTTTACAAGGTTAGATTTTACAACTTTGTATTTTACAACTTTGGAAAATCGCATACTAATAATTACTAACTATATAACAAGTATCAATATATAACAATTTAGTGCTAACGCACACTAACCGATAACAATCTAAGCCTTACGGCACTAACCAAATAATAAACACTAATAGACAACAAACTTGTCCTTATAGAATGAATAATATAAGGCGTTATAAAAAGTTATCCACAGGAGGAGAAAAATGGCAGAAGTTATTACAATCACAAAAGAGGAGTTAAAAGCATTGATTGCAGCAGAGGTTGCTAAAAACTCATTGCCTAGGAAGAAACCAGATTTCCGTGATGTTATGCTGCGAAACGAAGAAATTTCTGAAATAAACAGTAACCATCTGCTTATAGCTGATAGACTATCTAAAGAGTTTGCGTCACAACAAGGCGAGAAAAGCATAAAGTGTTCTGAGCGTAATAACTGGTTTTCATCTAATATTTACACGAGAAAAAGATACTTACATGGTCTTAAATATCAACATTATAAAACCTCAAACCAGGATATTCATGAAACATTAAGAAAGTTGTCGCTTAACGTTTTAGGGGCAACTATTATTAAAGATTTAGATGATGATGAATTTGAATATGCTTTGGATGCTTATGAAAAGTTAAAAACTTGCTTTTTAGAAATTTATGCCGACCGCATCTCTAAAGAAGAAGTTATTTTGTCCGAAATTTCAAAAGTTGAGGTATAGCAATGTCAGGAGTAACAATTTATAGAAAATTGCTCAATATTCAAAAAGTGCTTAATGTTCCTAAAAATCAATTCAATAAATTTGGTAATTATTATTACCGAAACGCAGAGGATATTTTAAACGCAATAAAACCTTTACTATGGGAACAAGATTGTACCGCATTTTTTAGAGAAGATTATATTGAGCAAATCGGAGATAGATACTATTTGGTAGCTACTTTTGATTTTGTTGATGTTGATACTGGAGAAAAAATTACAGTACAAGCTAGAGCAAGAGAAGAAGAAGTCAAGAAAGGGATGGATGGCTCACAGATAACAGGTGCAGCATCAAGTTATGCTAGAAAATATGCTTTAAACGGAATTTTCCTTATTGATGATGCTAAAGATGCTGATAGCAATGAGTACAGCCAACAAAACAAGCAACAGCAAGGAAAAAAACAACAAGGGCAACCTAACCAACAGCCACAACAGCAAATCATCCTGATTACAAATCAACAACACGATGAACTTTTAGCAAAAATAAATCATTTAGCTCAAGTGAAAGGTGTGGAATTTGACCAAGTGGCTAATTTTCTACTTGGCAAATATAAAGTTGGAAATTTTAGAGAGATACCATCAATGTCATATGAATTGGTGAGCAATAATATTGATAACATGATTAAGAAAGCAGAGGGGAAAATAAATGATGCTTAGGACTATCAAAGCAAAAGAACATGAAGAACAAGTAAAGCAAAGTCAGGATAGATACGTCTCTAGTCAAGTTGATTTAATTGAGCGCATTTTAGAACAGGTCAAGTTAAATTCATTGTTTGATAAATATTATAACCAAGAGCAACAGCTAAACATTGCTCTGGCAATTTATAAAGGCTACTGTTTGACAGATGTTGAGGATGCAATAAGGGGGTTAGAGTAATGAAAGATGTGACTAATATCGCACCGGCAGATATTAAGGTTGATTTTCAACCAGCAGCAATCAATCTTGATTATGATTCAGTCGAGAGACAACTTGCAGCAATCGTTGAGCAGTACACAAACTATGAAGTGACAGCCTCAACTTATAAAATTGATTACGATGAGCGTACTCGCCTCAATAAATTAAAAGAGGCTTTTGAGGAAAAGCGTAAGGAAATCAAGAATAATATCAATAATCCTTATAAAGAGTTTGAAAAATGGTACAAGAAAACAGTTGAACCTCTTGATAATGTTATCGATAATATCACAGCAGGCCTTAATGCGATTGATGAACATGAGCGATTGATGAGAGTCGATGTTGTCAGAGCCACTTTTGAAGATAGGTGCATGGTTGCTGGTATTTTAAAAGATACGTTTGAAAGTAAGTATGAGGAGTATGCGCTTAAAAAGTATTTCAAGAAAGGAAAATTCGAACTCAAGAAAACAACGCTTGATGAAATAGATGCCTTAGTCCACGGGGAGTTTGAGGCGTTAGAACAGTATAAAGCTAATAAGCAAGCTGTTGTGGAACAAGCTCAAGAGTATGGTTTGCCAGCGAATAGCTACATAACCCACCTGGAAGATGGTAAAACGTTGGTTGATGTTCTTAAAATCATGAAGTCAGACCGTGATGCCGAAATTTTACGAAAAGAGCAACAAGAGGCAGAGGATAAAGCAAAAGCAGAGCGTTTGGCTGAAATTGATAGGATGGCTAAAGAAAATGCTAACGCTCAAATTAAGGCATATGACGCTGATACAGGAGAGATAATCGAAAACGATACAAATACACTAGACGATGAAGAAAGCACCGTGGAGGTGGCTAATTTTGATCCTAGCGAGCCTTTAACACCTGTTGTTCAATTGAGTTTACATGGTGGAAATCCGCAATGGGAACAGGTGAAAGAGTATTTTGAGGATAACTTTATTGGTTTTGAAGTGTTGGGGTATGTTAGTGGAACGTGAGAAATATAAATTGATTTTGGAATGGGAGGAGGCAAATCGCCCTCTTTCCCTTGTCGAGAAAGCCTGTTTGACTGCTTATTCAATCGAGTATTTGCAGTTTGGCCTAGCATATTTAGAGCGTGAGTATTGTGAAGCGAGGTACAAATGATAAATAATGTTGTTTTGGTCGGTCGGATGACATCTGATGCCGACCTGAAATACACAGCTAGCAACACTGCTACAGCAACTTTTAACTTGGCTGTTAATCGTCCGTTCAAAAATCATAACGGAGAGCGGGAGGTTGATTTTATAAGGTGTGTTATTTGGAGACAAGCTGCTGAAAATCTAGCTAACTGGGCAAAAAAAGGTTCGTTGATTGGCATCACTGGTCGCATCCAGACTAGAAATTATGACAACCAGCAAGGGCAACGTGTTTATGTGACAGAGGTTATTGCAGATACTTTTAAGTTATTGGAAAGCCGTGGTCAACAGGACAATCAAGGCGGGAATAATCAAAATGGTTATCCACAGCAAAGCTATAACAATCCACAACAAACACCGAATTTTGCAAGTAATCAACAGACCTCATTTTTCCAAGGACAGACAACAACGCCTATGGATATTTCAGATGATGATTTGCCGTTCTAAAAAAGGAGAGAGTTATGGATACAATTAGAGTAAAAGTTGACTTGCAGTGTCCTTTTTGTGGACTATGTAAGACTTTGAGGACGCCTTATTACAGAAAGGGCATTACTTGTCCAGAATGTCAGCAGTCTGTTTTTTTAAGATGGGCGACAGGTATCGAGGGAGAAACGGATAAGCGTGGATATTATTTCCACGCATACGAACCTATGAGCATTCACAAAATCAACAGGGAATTTGAGGATGTCTTTATAGATGAGGATAGTTTTAGGACTATTGAATATCGTATTAGGAGGAGAGGTATAGTTTGAGAAAAATGATTGTATGGGCATTATTCGATAGCGGTAATGGTTCTTACACAAAAGCTATCAATACGCTTAATAGTTCGGGGGGGACGAAAATTGAAGTATATCCCATAGGGATTGACATAGAAAACAAGAACAATCATTTTATCAGGCTTAATCTTGCCGATTATTCGAGGTTGTTTGGCGATAACAAGTTATTTGATACGCTTGACGAGCTACCCCACCCAGATTTAATCATAGCTAGTCCACCTTGCGAAAGCTGGTCAAATGCTAGTGCAATTGCAAATGGGAATGCTTGTTGGAAACAGGAAGATATATCAGATAGCTTGTTTGAACCACAAATACCACCTAGCATGTTTACCATACGGTCAAACAAAGACTATGAGGAGGCTTATAACAATTATCAGTATGATAGGCAGTTTATGAAGCGAGTAAATGGGGAGTTATGCGCTTTTAACACAGTTGAGATTATAAAAAGATACAATCCAAAATTTTGGATTATAGAAAATCCAGCTACAGGACGTTTGTGGAGATATATTGAGCAAATCATAGGCTTTCGCTTGCCACATAAAAACCCTGTACGTTACAACAACTACGACTATCCCCTACAAAAACCTACAAAGTTCGCAAGTAACCTGTTTTTAAATCTCAATAATGAGATTAACCCCGCTGAAATTGAATGGGGCAAATTTTCAAAATCGTATAACGAGAGGTCAAATATACCTCAAAAGCTACTGTTGGATATATTTACAACAGTTTATAAAAATTTTAAAAAGGAGAATGGTGTGTGAGTAATCTGGAGATTATTTTGTTGCTACTGGTTTGCTTGTCTGTGACATGGGCAGGTATCATAACAGTTTATGCGTGTTACGTGATTAAAAAGAGCAAAGCAAAAGTGGCATATTACCAAACCAAAGAGACGCAGTTAAAGATTTATGATCACGTTTTGAGAAGTAGACGATTTCAAAACGGAGGAGAGGTGTTCCGATGAAAGTTTTTGATGGTGCTAAATTAAGAGAGTTGCGAAAACAGCATGAATTGACACAATATGATTTGTCGGATAAGACAGATATCAGCCAGAACAGGATTAGCGACATAGAGCGTAATACGTCAGCGCCAACCGTAGACGAAATAGAGGTGTTGTCTGATGCGCTTGAAGTTAAATCCAGTCACTTTTTGAGTGATGATAAGGATATTGAAGTTATCAAGGGTACATTTTGCAAGAAGAAAAAAATTGAAAGCACATCTTTTTCTGATGCGGTTGGCGATGCAAGTTTGGCTTTTGAAAAACTAGGTCAGGCAATGAAAAGCAATCAGATTGAGCTATTTGTGGATAGTCAACTTCTTGGACATGACCTATCTGGCTATGTGCTGATTAGGCAGGAAACCTATCAGGAACTTTTGGATAACAAGTATAAACTAGAGCAATTACAAAATTTATTGAGTTAGGGGTCATGAATGAAATTTGAACTTATAAATGACCATTTCGAGAATGCCAAACGGTATAACATACCGAGGGCACAACTCATCATTGCTGATATACCTTACAATCTAGGAAATAATGCCTATGCATCTGACCCTAGATGGTATGAAAACGGAGACAACGCAAATGGGGAAAGTAAGTTGGCAGGTAAATCATTCTTTGACACAGATAATGATTTTAAGATTAACAATTTCTTTGACTTTTGTAGTCGCCTCTTGAAAAAAGAGCCAAAGGAAAAGGGCAAAGCGCCAGCTATGATTGTTTTTCATGCCTGGCAACAGCGGGATATGGTGATAGAGTGTGGTAAAAAGCATGGTTTTAATCATGCCTATCCCCTCTATTTCACAAAGAAATCAAGTCCGCAGGTGCTAAAGGCTAACATGAAAATTGTTGGCGCTGTCGAGGAGGCAACAGTATTGTATCGTGATAAGTTGCCCAAATTTAACAACGGAGGTGCTATGATACTAAATCATGCGCCGTGGGAAAAAGATAGCTCTTATCCAACAATACACCCTACGCAAAAACCTATACCAGTTTTGAAACGTTTGATTGAAATTTTCACTGATGAGGGTGATGTGGTGATTGATCCAGTGGCGGGTAGCGCCTCAACATTAAGAGCAGCTATTGAGATGAGTAGGTCAGCGTATGGCTTTGAGATAAAAAAAGAGTTTTACAAAAAAGCTCAAGAGCAGATGTTGTCAACATTTCAAACCAGTTTATTTTAAAGAAATTGAATACCAGACAACTATTTATGATTTTTTGGAGGAAAAAAATAATGACAAAGTATTTTAAAAATAAAGTATCAGCAGAAACTATCGTAGGAAATTTAAAAGAGTTTGTCTTAGAGCTACACCAAACAGCAAAAGATGTGATGATTGATAGTCTTATTGAAAAAGACGAGCAAACTTTTGTATCAGCCAAACTTATTCATGATCTTTCACATGGATTGACTGATATTGTAAAGGGGAAATCAGCAGCTGCGGCCCTTGAGCGTGTATTTGGTGTTGATGAAGATGACGAAGATGGCTCTTTTGTTGGTCAAATCGCAGTTGATATCAAAACAGGTCAGGTTGATGGTATTGAGGACATTACAGACCCTGAACTGAAAAAACAACTTGCAGAAGTCATCAGCAAGCTGTCTGAAAAATTAGGCGGTGAATAGTATGTGTTGGGTAGTTCAGATACCAGTAAAAGGGCGAGGTGGTGAGATTGTCAGATATGAACGACATGAATTTAAAACAAAGGCACAAGCTAAAAAGTTTCAAAAAGGCTTAAAAGTTGACTCGGAGATATTTCATTTAAGAAAGGCAAAGGTGTAGGGTGTTGGTTTTTTATAAATGGATGATTGTTAGTTCACATCTTTTTCTTGCTATATCAATTTTTATTGCAGGTTATAAAGCACCTAAATTGGATTTAGTAGATAAGATTGCTTGGTTTTTTTGTGACGTTTATGCTATCGCTTTGATTTATACTGTTATCAAAATTTTGGAGGGTACGCCGTGAAAAACAAAACAATAACAAGTTTTGTGATATTGACTGTAATGTTATCTATCGTGGCTCTATCATTAGCAGTTTTTAAATTAGGTGCGGCAACATCGAGGGATCATTACAAGTCACAAATAGCAAAATTAGAAAAACAGATTGAACAATTGCAAACAAGAAAAACAACTGTCATTTATCAAGTAGATAATAACGGAGCTACTCTCGTTGGCACTGTAACTGATAAGACAGTAGTTGATGGGCATTATACGGTTACAATTGGGGCTTATGGCAAGTTTCTTGTCACTAAAGAGCAGTTTGATAGTATCAATATTGGAGATGATGCCCCAGAGCATTTGAAACAACGTGGTATTGATAGCAATAAGACACCGTTAGAGTTGGAGGGTCAGAAAGATGAATAAAGAAGAAGCAAAACAAAAGCTGCACAATCTGGCGTTTGTGAAATTAGATACCAGACCAAATGATTTAAAGCTTGCTGATGTAATGCAAATCGTTAACCAGATTGACGAACTAGTAAAAGTCACAATCCCCAAGTTTGTAGCAGAATGGATTGAAAAGACTAAAAGAACTTACAATCTTTACGGAGCAATGGGACATATCAAAGACAACTCAGCTCCCTTTGAAATTATGAAATGGTTTTCAACTAATCCGACATTGACAGGGGAAATTTTCGCTCGTGCTTGGCTAGACGGTTACGAGATAGAACAAGAACAACTCTACACAGTTGAAATACCGAACCCGAACAACACAAGTAGAAACGTATTAGCTTTACAAAAGTTATTTACTGATATTGAAATTTGTAGGGTTAATGCCAAGACTTATAAAACTGATAAACATTGCCAATTCACCGAAGCCGAAATCAAACAAGATTTTGATTGGGCTTGGAAATGGGCTAAGCCAGTGGAGGAGTAAAAAATGACGTTGTATGAGCTAATATTTTATGTTTGTCTAATGCTGTTTTTACCAAGTATTGAATTTTATGAAGTTGTTAAATTAAAAGGCTTGGTCATAGTCAATGTTGAGATGTTACGAAAGGACGAATAAATGGCAAAGGTGATTTATACAAAAGAAATTGGTGTTAATATGCTAGGAGAGTTAGAATACAGTTTCATTCCAACCTGCCCCGTTTGTAATGAATGGACATATAGTGAGGATACTTGTCCATTTTGTAGGATGAGGGGAGTAACTACTCCTCTTGAGTATGATGGGCCTAGAGTGCCGGATGTGTTTGATATGGACGGAAACAAAGCGAAATGTTATTGCGGAACTTGTAAAAAAATAGATTTATGAGGAGGTTGAGTGATGAAAATATATCACGGAAATAGTGAGAGTAGAGAGCTTGTCTCAGAAGTGCAAACGATTAAAGAAGCCTTTTCGTTCATCGCAGGACACATAAAAACAAAGCACAAATACCTTGCACCTTACTACCGTCAGTGGATGCAAGACGGAGAACGTGTGATTGACTATGGAAGTCATCGGAATTTTTACTATATCGTTTTTGAGGAGGTTGAGTGATGAGCTTTGAAGATAGATTAGATGAGTTTCGCAGACAGCTTATTTCTCGTGCTATATACAGCAGACTTCCGAGAAAAAATGAGGAGACGCTAGCTATGATTAGCCTGTATCGTTTCGGGGCACCTAACGCTAGACTAGAAGCCAAAAGATGGTTGCGAAAGGTAATGGAAGGGGTGGAGTGATGGAAATTAAAAACTATAAAAAAGTGGACAATCAAGTCTCGTACACTATTGTCTTTGAGGACATAATGCTTGATATTATTCATACAAATACTGACTATAACTCAGTCGAAACAACTGATTACTATCCTTTTTTGGAAAAAGTCTCTTACTATAACGAAGTTGAAGCAGATATGATTGACAAGTTCATCAGCTTACAAGCTGAAATGTTATTGGAAGATATTGATTTTGAGTGGGAGGTTGAGTGATGAGTATTAGTGTCAAATCCAATGAAATAATTTTTACTCAAGAGCATGTAAATGCAACGCAAAAACTCAAGCTCTATGTCACTTATCAAAAAGAGCACAATGATGATAACGAGATTTTTATAACTACAACAAACTCAGCAGACGATTCTCAACATGATTTTAGCATGAGTCTACCTGAAATAAAGACATTATTAAATTTTGCTATCGCAAAGTTAGAGGAGGTGGAGTGATGAGTCTAACACTAAATAGTAAAATTTCAGATTTAATATTAGCAATCGGAGAAATCATTACGGAGTCTGATGGAAAGACAACAACTTTTGAGTTGGAAATACCAGGTCAGTCGTTTTATTTGGAAATAGCCATTAAAGCAAAGGAGGTCGCAGATGATACCGAAGTTTAGAGCATATTGCAAGTCCATGGGAAAGATGTGTGATGTTGTAATTATAAATTACATGACAGGCAGTATTACTGTTGAGATTGATGGGATAGGATACTTATTACAGCCTAGCGATTATGACCCTATGGAATCAACTGGTCATTTTGATATCAATAGTCAGGAGATTTTTGAGGGTGATTTGTTAGACACATCAGACTCAACGGGAAATATTATTTCATCAGGAAATCCTATTTTGGAAGTCTGCTTTGACGGATTGGAGTTTACTGTAAAAGGAAATATTGAGAATGGTGAGATGAGTTTTAAGGAATTTAAGGAGATATGCGAATTAGCAGGAATACCTTTGAAAGTCATCGGCAATGTGTACGAGAACCCTGATTTAGTGGAGGTCTCAAATGATACAGAGATTTAGAGTTTTTTGTGAAAGAACAGTACTAAATTGATAAAGTGGAGGTAGTGGATGACTAAAAAGAAAATAGAGCGACTGTCTGTTATTCACCGTAGAGAAATCAACTGGTTAAAGTGGTATTTTTTAAGGGATAAGAAAAGTCCTCATAGAACGGTTTTAGAACAGAAAATCCATAATGCTTTTTTAGAACAGGACTTGGAACAGTCAGCTTTTTTAGACAATCTTAAATCAGTAACAAGTGATTATATCTCTAAGTCAGACCCAAAAATGTTAAAAACTATAAAGGAAGTTTATGTATATGAAAGATTAAATGTCATTGGTGCTTGTCAAAATATATTGTTCTTAACCCCAAGCCCAGCATATGTACACATCAATAAATGGTTTGATGATTACTTTGTTTCAACATACAAACATATTCCATTGATAAAATAATCGTAAAAATTCCCTAAAGACATACAATACAATGAAATCATGAGTAGTAATGCTTGTGATTTTTTTGTTGGGAAGGAGGTAGTAAATGAATGAGAGACAAAGGCGATTTGCAGATGAGTACATAAAAACAGGAAACGCTTATCAATCAGCTTTAAAGGTTGGCTATAGCGAGAAATATGCTAAAGCTCGTTCTGCCGAATTGTTGGAAAATGTCGGAATAAAAGAGTACATCAATGAACAAATGCAAGAATTGCATAAGTCAAATATCATGGATGCTACAGAGGCTTTATCCATCCTTTCTGAAATCGCCAGAGGCAAAAGAGATGAGGAGGTCTTGATACTTAACCCAACAACAGGAAAAGTAGAAAGACACACGAAAAAAGCCGACAATGCAACGGTTATTAAAGCCATTACTGAAATCTTAAAACGCTACCCAACGGCTAAACAGTCTGAAAAACTAGAGCTAGAGCTTGAGAAGTTGAGATCACAGTTGATGGATACACAGATGGAGAATGAAACTATAACGATTGCTGATAGATGGGAGGTTGAAG